>NZ_BAABJO010000032.1:0-106314 GCF_039543345.1 Pseudonocardia adelaidensis
GTTGGGGATCGCGCTGGCGGTGGTGTTGCTGGTGGCGTTCCTGGTGCCGGACCGGAAGGTGGAGGGGCCGGCGGCGGTCGAGCCGGCCTCGGACTACCCGGTGCCGCCGCTGGACCTGGTGGTGCCCGAACCGCCACGGCACAAGCTCCGCCCCCGCCGCTCCCGGCTCAGCTGACCAGCCCCGCGCGGAACGCCAGCACCACCAGCTGCACCCGGTCCCGGGACCCCGTCTTCGCCAGCAGGTGGCCGATGTGGGTCTTGACCGTCGCCTCCGACACGACGAGGTCGGCGGCGATCTCGGCGTTCGACCGACCCTCCCCCACCAGGCCGAGCACCTCCCGTTCGCGCGGGGTGAGCTCCTCGAGCACCGTGGTCGCGGCGGCGGCCGTCGACCGCTGGTCGCCGAGGAGTGGCGCGGTGGCGCGCAGCAGCCGTCGGGTGGAGACCGGGTCGATCACCGAGTCGCCCCGGTGCACCGTCCGGACGGCCTCGATCAGGTCGTCGGGCCGGACGCCCTTGAGCAGGAACCCGCTGGCCCCCGCACCGATCGCGGCGGTGACCGACTCGTCGAGGTCGAACGTGGTCAACACGATCACCCGCAGGTCCGGGTGCCTCGCGACGGCCCGGCGCGTGGCCTCGATGCCGTCCAGCCGGGGCATGCGCACGTCCATCAGGACGACGTCGACGCCGGTTCGTCCCAGCGTCGCGAGTGCCTCCTCGCCGTCGCCGGCCTGGGCGACGACGTTCAGGTCGTCGCAGGAGTCGAGCACCATCGCGAAGCCGGCCCGCACCAACTCCTGGTCGTCGACGAGCATCAACCGGACGGGGTCGTTCACCGTTCTCCTCGGGATCAGGACTCGGGGGTCACCAGGGGCAGCCGCAGCCGGACGGCGAACCCGCCGTCGGGATGCGGCCCGATCTCGACGGAGCCGCCGTGCAGTGCGGCCCGCTCACGCATGCCGATCACCCCGTGCCCGCCGCGCGGCGGGGTCGGCCGGGGACCCTGCACGCCCTCGTCCCTGACGGAGACGGTGAGCTCGTCGTCGGTCCAGGCGAGGGTGACGTGGGTCGGCGTGTCCCGCCCGGCGTGCTTGATGACGTTCGTCAGCGCCTCCTGGACCACGCGGTAGGCCGTCAGACCCGATCCGTTGTCCAGCGCGCGGGGGGTGCCCGTGACCGTCAGGTCGACGGGCAGCCCGCCGGCGCGGACCTGCTCCACCAGCGCGGGGAGGTGGTCGGTGCCGGGCTGGGGGCGGTCGGAGGCGTCCTCGTCGAGCGGGCCGGTGTCGCGCAGCACCGCCAGCAGCCCGCGGACGTCGCCGAGCGCCTCCCGCCCGGCGCTGCCGATCCCGGCGAGCACTTCTACGGCCTTCTGCGGGTCGCGCTGGGCGGCGTACTGCCCGCCGTCGGCCTGGGCGATGATCCCGGACAGCGAGTGCGCGACGATGTCGTGCACCTCCCGGGAGATGCGCGACCGCTCGGCCAGCAGCTCGATCCGGACCTCCTGGCGGCGCCCTTCCTCCAGCAGCCGGGCGCGTTCCTGGAGCTGCTCGGCGTAGCGGCGCTGGGCGCGGCGCGTCGCACCCAACAGCAGCACGCAGAGCAGCACGAGCAGCATGAAGCCCGCGACGAGGAGCGGCCCGATCCAGCCGTTCTCCGGATCGGACACGAAGAACCCGGAGAACAGCAGCGGCCCGAACATCCCGACCGCCAGCACCGCGGCGACGAGCCGGCCCGCCCAGCGCGGGCCGTACGCGACGGCCGAGTACCCCATGATCAGGGCGGGGAGGATGAACGCGGCGAGGGTGCCGGAGAACGTGAACGTGCCGGCCGCGGCGACGACCGCGGTCGCGGCGGCCGCCGGTACCGGGTTGCGCCGCCGGAACACGACCGGCGCCGTGGCCAGCACCGCGACGACGATCGCGAGCGTGCGGGCGTCGCGCGGGACCTTCCCCTCCAGCGTCCACTGCAGCGCGACGAGGAACAGCACGACGGCCAGCGCGCCGTCGAGGACCATCGGGTTGCGCCGGTTGAAGGAGACGAACCGCTCCACCGGGCCGGTGCGCTCGACGCGGGTCACCGGGCACCTCCCGTGCGGGCCGACGCGGTGTGCAGCAACGCCTCGAGGGGCCCTCTGCCGGCCAGGCTCCGCCACCCGGACGCGGCGAGGACGGCCCCGGCCACGAACATGGCGGTCACCGGCCACGGGCCGATGGCGGCGGTGTCCTGCACCAGCGCGAGCGCGGCGATGTGGCCGCAATAGAGGGTCAGGGCGAGCGCCCCGGTGGCGCCGAGCGGCGCGAGCAGCCACGGCACCCCGCGGGCGGCGAGCAGGCAGACCCCGAGCACGGCGACGGCGACCCCACCTGCGCCGACGACGTCGAACGGGCTCCCGCTGTGCGGTGTGGCGGTCAGCAGCCACGCCGGTGAGGTGGTGGGGACGGTGCCGTACGAGCTGCTCGAGAGGAGCTCCAGCACCTGATCCGCGGGGACCGCGAGCTTCCCGGCGACGGGGGCGACCGCGTCCACGAGTGCCTGCCGCCCACCGAGCACGTCCACGGCGAGCCATGATCCCCCGTAGCCGAGCGTGGCGCCGACCAGGCCACCGGCGATCAGCCGTCCGGCGGACCGCACCAGGTCGAGCCGGCCGATCGCCATCCCGGCCAGTAGGAACGGCATCCACGTGAGCACCGGGTAGGCACCGGTCAGCAGCAACCGGACGACCGCCTCACCCGCGGCGGAGAACGAGGTCAGGTCGGACGGCGCGATCGTCCCGCCGAGCGTGGTCACCTCCATCCGCGAGCGCAGCGCGAACGACAGCAGCGGCCCGGCCACCGCCCACACCGCGGCCGTCCAGGCCAAGGTTCGGGCTCGGGTGAACAGCAGCGGCAGGACCAGCAGGAACTCGACGCCGTACACCGGGAGGATCACCATCGGCCCGGAGCTGATCGGGACCAGCCCGATCCCGAGCGCGGCGAGCAACACCGCGCGCACCGCGACCCGGCGCCGCAGCCCCGCTCGCGACACCGGGTCACCGGACCGCAACGCGACCCGCGACATCAGCGCGAGGGACACCCCGCCGAGGACGCCGAACAGCACCGCGGCACGCCCGTTCACGGCCTGCCAGAGCGGAGCGGCCGCGTCGGCGGCGGCCACGTGGGCGACGATCATCCCGATGACGGCGAGGCCGCGGGCGGCGTCCACTCCGGCGAGCCGGCTGCGGGGCGGCTCAGGCCGCGGTTCGGGCGGTGCGGACGGCGCAGGGGACCCGGCGGGGAGGCGGCCGGCCGCGGTGAGCGGATCGAGCGTGGTCATGCCACGACCCTCCCGCTCCGGGGCCCCCTCCCGCGTCGGAGCACGGGGCGATCTCCGGATCCACCCACGGGATGAGACGAGACCGCCGGTCAGCCACCTGCCGCGGGCAGCAGGCGTCCGGCCCGGGCGCTCCAGCGCCCGTCGCGGCGCTCGACGTCGATGGGGTGCGCGAAGGCCGCGCTCACGTTCCTGCTGGTGACCACCTCGTCCACCGGCCCGGACGCGACGACCCGGCCGTCGGCGAGCAGCAGCGCGTGGGTGGTGGTGGTCGGCAGTTCCTCGAGGTGGTGGGTGACCAGCACCGACGCGGTGCCGGGATGCGTGACGTCCAGCCCGTCGATCGCTTCGAGCAGCTGCTCGCGCGCCGCGACGTCCAGGCCGGTGGACGGCTCGTCCAGCAACAGCAGCCGGGGGCCCGGGATCAGCGCGCGGGCGATGAGCACCCGGCCCCGCTCCCCCTGCGACAGCGTGGGCCAGCGGTCCTCCGCCTTCCCCGCGAGCCCGAACGCGCCGAGCAGGTCGTGCGCCCTGGCGAGCTGGGCGGCGTCGGGGGTCCAGCGGGGCGGCACCTCGATGCTGCCGGTCAGGCCGGTGAGCACGACCTCCAGCACGGTGAGCGGCGAGCGCAGCGGGTGCCGCGGGTTCACGTGCCCGATGCTGCGGCGCAACGCCTGCAGTTCCACCCGCCCCAGCTGCCCGCCGAGCACGCGCACGACGCCGGTGGTGGGGTGCGTGACGGCGCCGCAGAAGCCGAGGACCGTGCTCTTGCCCGCGCCGTTGGGCCCGAGCAACGCCCAGTGCTCGCCCGCGCCGACCGTGAACGACACGCCGTGCAGGATCTCGGTGCCGGCGCGGCGGAACGTCACGTCGACCAGTTCGAGGACCGGGGTCCTCATGCGAGCGCCTCCTTCAATGCGGTCAGGTGGGTGCGGCTCGCCGCGGCCGCGGCCGGTGCATCCCGCCGCGCGATGGCGTCGACGAGCACCGCGTGCGCGGCGTGGTCGGCCTCCTCCGAGGCCAGCGGGCGCACCCGCAGCATGTGGACCATGGTGGTGCGCACGCGCGGCACGAACGCGTCGAACAGCTCCACCAGCACCTCGTTGTGGGCGGCCACGAACACCGCGCGGTGCAGGGCCATGTCCGCGTCGACGTGCCCCTCCACGGGCCGGCCCGCGGGTGCCCGGGCGGCGAGCGCGCGCCGCAGCCCACGCACGTCCGCGGGCGTGCGGCGAACGGCGGCCAGGCCGGCGGCCTCGGTCTCGATCGCGATCCGCGCCTCGATCACCGCCGCGACGTCGGCGCGGCGCAGGACCGCGTCCCAGTCCTCGGCCACGTCGAGCGCCGTGACGAACACGCCTGCGCCCTGGCGGCTGTCGAGCACACCCTTGCCGGCGAGCTCCCGGATCGCCTCGCGCAACGTCGAGCGTCCCACGCCCAGCCGTGCGGCCAGCACCGTCTCCGCGGGCAGCCGGTGTCCCAGCGACCACTCCCCCGCCCGAATGCGTCGGAGCAGCGCATCGGCGACCTGCGCGGCGAGGGGATGCCGCTGGAGCTGGGCGTTCACCAGCACACACCTCTACTTGTCTGAGGAATCTCCCGTCACTGTAACCGAGCCGGATCCCGCGTTCGCCGTCCCACTAGCGGATCGGCGCGCCCTCGGGCGAGGCGGCCGACGGGGCCGCCGCTGCGCGGGGCGCGGGCAGCAGCACCAGACCGGCGACGGCGGCTGCAACGGCGAAGACGAGGAAGTTGGCGTTCACCCCGAGCTCCGCGGCGAGCAGCAGACCGCCGACCTGGGGAGCAGCGACGGCACCGATGCGCCCGACGCCGAGCGCCACCCCGAGCGCGGAGCCGCGCAACGCAGCCGGGTAGTGGCTCGCGACCGCCGCGATGATCAGGCACTGGCTGGTGCGTGCCGACGCCCGCGAAGATCAGCGCCAGGTAGGACACGGCCGTCCCGGACGCGGTGAGGAGCACGAGCAACCCCGCCGCCGCGGCGAGGCAGGCGACGACGGCCGTGGGCACCGGCCCGTACCGGACACCGCCCCACGCGCTCACGAGCGAGCCGAGCACCGCGCCGAGGTTCAGCGCGAGCAGGAACGCGAGCGCGGGACCGAGGTCGAACCCCGCCGTGCGCATCAGCTGCGGCAGCCAGGTGCCCAGGCCGTACCAGGCGAACAAGGTGGCCAGCGTGGCGAGCGCGACGGCCGATCCGGTCGCATATGAAGCCGGCGAGCAGGGCGCCCCCCAACATCCCCACGAACGCGAGGCTGCCCAGGAGCCCGGCGGTCGCGGGCGTCAAGCCCCAGCCGGGCTCGGTGAGCAGTGCGGGCAGCACGGTGCCGTAGACGATGAGGTCGTACCCGTCGAACACGACGAGCACCCAGCACAACATCGTGACCGTGATCGCGGCGCGGTACCCGGAGGACGTCCCCGTCATGACCTCGGACGCCAGGGCGGTTCTGGCTCTCGGGAGCCAGAGATTCTGATGCGCAGAACACCCGGACGACCGCACCCGGCCGCTCACAGCGCCACTCGGAAACCCATCCCGATTCCCCGTTTCATCCCTTTTTGCCCCTTTGCCGTGAGCTGCCCCGAAGTGTGTTCGATCGTGCGGCCGGGAATACGTGCCCATGGGTGCGCACGCAGAAATCGGTGCCCAAGGCACCGTGAAGAGTCTGATTCCCGCCCGGATCGACCGGCTGCCGTGGTCTCCGTTCCACACGCGGATGGTCGTGGCCCTCGGCGTGGTGTGGATCCTGGACGGGCTGGAGATCACGGTCGCCAGCGCCGTCGCCGACACGCTGAGCGAGCCGGCGACGCTCGGCCTCTCCTCGACGCAGGTCGGCCTGATCGCCACCGTCTACCTCGCGGGCGAGGTCGTCGGGGCGCTGGTGTTCGGCCGGATGTCGGACCGGCTCGGTCGGCGCAACCTCTTCATGATCACGCTGGGCGTGTACCTCGTGGGCAGCGCGTTGACGGCACTGACGCTGGGCAACGGCGCCGGCTGGCTCATCTTCCTCTACGCCACCCGGTTCATCGCCGGTATGGGAATCGGCGGTGAGTACGCGGCGATCAATTCCGCGATCGACGAGCTCATTCCGGCGCGTTACCGCGGCCGCGTCGACATCATGGTCAACGGGACCTACTGGGCCGGAGCACTGCTGGGCACCCTGAGCACTTTCGTCCTGCTCAACCAGCTGGAACCGAGCCTCGGCTGGCGGATCGGCTTCCTCGTGGGTCCCGTGCTGGGCGTCGTGATCCTCTACGCGCGGCGCAACCTCCCCGAGAGCGCCCGCTGGCAGGTCATGCACGGGCGGGAGCGCGACGCCGAGGAGACGATCGCCCAGATCGAGGACGAGGTGCGGGCGAGCGGGCGCGACCTGCCTCCCGTGCAGGAGGACAGCGCGATCGAGCTCAGGGCCGCGGACGACCACGGCTACATCGCGCTGGCACGCGTGCTCTTCCGCGACTACCCGACCCGCTCGATCCTCAGCGCCAGCATGATGATCTCGCAGTCCTTCCTCTACAACGCGATCTTCTTCACGTACACGCTGGTGCTCGGCAAGTTCTACGGGGTGCCGTCGGCGTCGACGCCGCTGTACCTCATCGCGTTCTGCGTCGGGAACCTGCTCGGCCCGCTGACGCTGGGGCACCTGTTCGACACGATCGGCCGGAAGGTGATGATCTCGAGCACGTACATCGCGTCCGGGATCCTGCTCGCGATCACGGCGGTGCTGTTCAACGCCGGCCTGCTGACCGCGATCACCCAGACGATCGCGTGGTGCGTCATCTTCTACCTCGCATCGGCCGGCGCCAGCTCCGCCTACCTGACGGTGAGCGAGATCTTCCCGATGGAGGTGCGCGCGAAGGCGATCGCGGTGTTCTTCGCGATCGCGCAGTGCTTCGGCGCGCTCGGTCCGGTGGTCTACGGCGCGCTGATCGGCGACGGGTCGGACCCGACGCGACTGTTCTGGGGCTACCTGCTCGGGGCGGCAGTGATGGTGGCGGGCGGGATCGTCGCGGCGATCTTCGGGGTCGCCGCGGAGGGCCGCTCGCTCGAGGACATCGCCACGCCGCTCAACGCTGCTGGGCCGGCGCGCACGGGCACCACCCGTGCGACGGGTGCCGGGTCACCGACGTCGCCGGCCGAGTGAGGGGCCCACGCCCCGTGACCAGATCGGCGGCTCGAGCGCGACGGCGCGTCACGCTTCGAGGCGTTCCCTGCGGATGTACCAGACGTGCCAGGTGATCAGGCAGGCCATCGAGGCGAACCACACCACGGTGGTGACCAGCGAGATGAGGTCGATCGGCAAGGTGTAGACGAGCACGACGTGCACCACCGCGTTGACCAGCAGCACGGCGCCCCAGACGGCCGTGTCGACGCGCAGCCCGCGCCGGAACCGGGCGTCGGTGTCCCAGCGCGCCGCCCACGCCGCCGCACCCTCGGCACCCCGCTTGACCTCGGCGATCGTGCGGCCCAGCGTCAGCTGCGCGGGCCGGCCGACGACCACCGAGACCAGCATCCACGCGCCGAACAGCCCGCCGAGCGCCGCGGTCCACCCCTCCCGGATCGCGAGGCTGCGCGGGTCGTCCGACAGCAGGCCGATCACCACGGAGAGCACCAGCACGCTGACCGTCACCATGGCGACGAGGTCGACGCGGCGCTTGCGGGCGATGGTCCACAGCACGTGCGGCGTGGCCGCCAGCGCGCAGGCCATCAACGCCCACCACTGGCTCACGCCCGCGGCGCGCAGCCCGTAGAACACCGCCATCGGCACGACCACCTCGAACACGACGGTCATCACGTTGGCGCGGACCACCCGCCGCAGGCCCGCGTCGGGCGCGGCCTTCTCGTCGATCATCATCTGGTTCCCCCCTCGGCTTCGGGCGCGGTCGCCCGCACGTACAGGTCGGCGAGCTCGCGGCCGATGCGGGCGAGCTCGGCGGGTCCGGGCGGATCGGTGGCCGCGGTGACGACGACGGCGTCGAGGCCGGTGGTGAGGGCGATCGCCGCGGTGCGCGCGTCGAAGGGGCGGAAGACGCCCGCCGCCTGCCCGGCGCGGAAGTGCTCCTCGAACAGCGCCAGCCGACCGTCGACCGCCGCGCTCCGCGCGGCGCGGTTCTTCACGATGTCGATCAGGGCGCGGACGGCGGCCGGGTGCTCGCCGACGAGCGCGACGTTCGCCTCGACGTAGGCGCGCAGCTGGGCGACGTGCCCCTCGGCGGCGTCGATGCGCGGCTGCATGAACGCGCCGGTGACCCGCTCGATCTCGGCGACGCACACCGCGAGCAGGTCGTCCTTGCCCGCGAAGTGGTAGCTGATCATGCCGGTGCTCGACAGCCCGGCGTGCTTCGCGATCCGGGTGAACGACGCCTTGGCGTAGCCGACCTCGGCGATCACCTCGATCGCCGCCTCCACGATCTGGGCGCGACGGCCCGACTCCGTGAACGTCTTTGCTCGCACGAGCAAAAATTAGCTCATGCAAGCAAGAGGGGCAAGCCGCAACGGCTCAGGCGAGGTAGCGGCCGAACCAGTCCAGCATGTCCGCGTAGGCCTGCCGGGCGGCGTCCGCGTCGTACCGGGGCCCGGTGTCGTTGAAGAACGCGTGGTCGGCGCCCTCGAAGGTGCGTATCCAGTACGTCACGCCGGCGTCCCGCAACGCCGCCTCGGCACGCTCCCGGCCGGCGTTCACCCGGTCGTCCAGCCCGGCGAACATCGCGAGCACGGCGGCCGTGACCCCGTGGAAGTCGGGCTGGTCGGGCACCGGACCGTAGAACGGGACGGCCGCGGCCAGCCTGGGCTCGCCCGCCTGCAGCAGCTGCCAGGTCATCCCACCGCCGAAGCAGAAGCCGACCACGCCGACCTTCCCGCCGGGCACGCGGCGCCCCAGCTCGTCGATGCCCGCGCGCAGGTCGGCGAGCAGCGCGTCCACCGGGGTGTCGGCCAGGACGGTCGGAGCCTGGGCGGGATCGGTCAGCGCTGCCGTCCCGCCCCGGGCCGACAACAGGTCGACGCACAGCGTGCCGTACCCGGCGCCGGCCAGCCTGCCGACGAGGTCGAAGAAGTGCTCGGTCAGGCCGCGGTTCTCGTGGACGACCAGCAGCGCCGCCCTCGGACGGCCGCCGGTGGGTGCGGCCCAGGCGCCGATCAGCTCTCCCGCGGGCCCGGCGAACCGGACCTCCTGTCCCCGCCCGACGCTCTGCGCCCGCCCGGGTGGGTCGGCGGGCGGCGGCGGAGGGGGTGCGCTCGCCTGCTGCACCCCGGGCGCCGGGGAACATGCGGACAGCAGCGCGCTCGACGCGGCGGCACCGAGCCCGAGCAGCGCGAGCCGGCGCAGGGCTTCCCTCCGCGTCAGCACCCCGTCCGCGTAGTCCTCGGCGACCTCGCCCACCAGGTAGTCACGCAGCGCCATCCACCGAGCGTAAGACGCTGGTGAACCACCCGTCTGCCACCGAATCCGCTAACACCGACGCGACCGGCGACGAGCCTCCGAGATGCCGACGATCGCACTCGCGATGCCCATCCCGCCCGAGAAGTACGACGCCTGGCGCGCGGCCGTCCAGTCGTTCGCCGGGGAACGCCGCGGCGAGTACGACGCCTCGCGCCGTCGCCTGGGTGCCGAGCGCACGAGGTCGTGGGTGCAGGAGACACCGCAGGGGCCGATCGAGCTCCTCGTCATCGATGCCACCGACCCGGCACGGTTCTTCGAGCAGCTGGCCACCTCGCAGGAGCCGTTCGACGTCGACTTCCGCGCATTCCTGCTGGACGTCTACGGCCTCGACCTGACCCGGCCCCTGCCGGTTCCCCTGCCCGAGCTGCTGCTCGACTGGTCGGCGAGCGAGGCGACGACCCCGGCCTGACCCGGCTGCCGGCAGGCCCGATCGGGGTAGTACCCGGCGCCGGATCACCCGGAGCGCGGCGCGTGCTCACCCTTCCGGTCCACGTTCTCCGCCGCGGCGCGGTCCTAGACTCCGGCGGTCTACCAGCGCATCTCCCGCCGGCGGTAGCACACTCCCGGGGAGGGCCCGTGTACGACGAGGCACCGTCGCGGTGACCCTCCCGCACACCGGCGACGCACGAAGCGCGACGTGCAGGTGATCCGGGACGCCGGCGGCACAGCGGCCGACCCGCCACGGACCGTCGCCGACGCGGCGGCGGTCGCCGACGGCCTGGACGATCCGCGGCTGCGCGACCTCGACGAGACCGTGCGCGGCTTCATGGCCGCGGCCGATACCCCGGGGACGGGCGGTCGGGCCACGGCCCGCCTCGCCGTGGTGCTGCTCGGCATCGCGGCGAACGGTGGGAGGCGGATCGACCTGGTCGCGAGCCCCTCCCTCGACGGTCTGCGGTCCCGCCTGCGCGGCGAGTCGCGCCCCGAGGCCCCCGCGATGCCGCGGTCGCTCGTCGCCCTCCTCGACGAGGCCGTCCTCACCTGGAGGACCACGTCCGACGCCGACTTCTGGCACGCCATGGCCGCCACCGCGGCGCGGCCGAGGGGGATGCCCCCCGTGCAGCACCTGCGCGAGCAGGCGGCGTTGCTCGCCGTCGTCGCCGAACTGGGCAGGCACGACGTCAGGCCCCGCTGGCTGTGGGCCACCGCGGCCGAGAAGGCCGACCTGGTCGACGTCCTGATCACCGCGGGCGCCGGCCGCGCGGAGCCCGTCGAGGCGGTCCTGAACCGGGTGCGCACGCTGACGCGCGGCGCGGATCCGGTGCCCAGAGCGGTGGCCGCCGAGCTCGCCCAGATGGCGGTCGCCGCGCTCGCCGGGGTCACGACGGCGCCGCCACCGGACCGCCGGGGCGCGGTGCGGCTCGAGGACCGACCGCCGGGGCCGAACGCCACCGCGCAGGAGGCGGCGGACCACCGGGCCCGCGAGGACCTGCGCAGCACCGCACACGCCCTCGTCGCGCTCGGCGGCGGCACCCGCGACCGCCTCGCCGCCCACCTGTTCCGCGGCCGGCTGTCCGCGCTCTACGTCGACATGCGCGAACAGGCCCGCCAGTACGCGCCGAGGTCCGACCGCGACCTCCCCGGCAAGGCGCGGCACCGCCGGCTCCTCGAGGTGCTCGGACCGCTCGACGGGACGCTGGTGGACGCGCTGGACCGGTGGAGCGCCGCGCTCGCGACCCGGTCCCCCGAGGCGTGGCGGTACGTGCAGGTGGCGCGCGCGGCGCAGGACGCGATCGAGGGCGTCCTCGGGCGGATGAACGCGGCCGGCGCCGATACGCCGCTCTTCCCCGTCGGGAGCCCGGAGCAGGTCCGCGTCGGCATCGCCGTGCGGGCGGTGGCGGTCGAGCTGGGATTGGAGGCAGGCGAGGTCCTGCTCGGCGACGTCGCCCCGCCCGGGGATCTCCTCGCCGGCCTGCGACTGCGCCTCGCGGAGGTGCGCGAGGACCAGAAGCGGCTCACGTACGAGCGGGACGCCCGCATGCAGGGACCGCTGCTCGCCACGGTCGCCCTCCGCCCGAAGTACCTCGCGGCGCTGGGCGGACCGCTCGTGCGGACGCTGACCGCCACCGCCACCGCGTTCGACGCCGCGTTCAACACCGCGTTCGCCACCGCGCCGCCGGATCCCGCCTACGTGGAGGCGGCCGCCGACCACCTGCTCGACGCCGCCCAGCAGGCCCGCGCGGCGGGCGCCGCCCTGCGGGACTTCGACCGGCACGAGGTCGTGCACCTCGCCGACCTGATCCAGGAGATCGTCGCCGAGCGGCTCGAGCGCTGTCCGGCCCCGCTGCCCGCGAAGGGCGCTGCGCTGCGGGCCACCATCCCCACTCTCCCGCTCCCGGCGGCCGGCACGAGCCTCGGCCACTCCTGGACCGTGCAGAAGGCCGAGGTACTGGCGACGCTCCCGGCGGAGATCGCGGTGCAGGTCAGCGCCGCGATGAACCTCCCTCTGGACGTGGAGCTCGACCGGCTGCGCGCGCTCGCCGAGGCCCACGACGCGGCCACCGAGGAGCAGGGGTGGACGGTGCTCCGGATCCTGCGGGCGTACAAGGCCACCGCGTCCCGGATGCCGGTGAGCCGGGCCGACGCCAAGGCCCGCCTGCACTCGGTGCTCGACGCGATCGCCCTGTCGGTGCTGCGGCAGCTACCGCCGCCGGCCGGCCGCTGAGATCGTCGGGAACCAGCGGCCGACCGGCCCGCGTGCACTCGCCGCGGCGCCCGCGGGTGCGCTCAGCCCGGCAGCAGCCCCGAGTCCACGGCCCGGCGCACCTGCTCCTCGCCCGCGGGCGGCGCCGCGGTGTCGCCGTACGCGTCGTGCCAGTTCCACCACTCGTACGGCTTGGTCTGCGGGTAGCCCTCCGGGGAGTCCTCCCACTCCTCCTGCCGGCCGAGCGCGGTCATGTCGAGGTAGGCCCACGCGGTGCCCAGCGCCTCGTCGCCGCGGCCGTTGATGAAGTACGTGCGGAACACGCGGTGACCGTCGCGGATGAACGCGTTGGTGCCGTGCCACTGGTCCACGTCGAAGTCGGCGTCGAATCCGTCGGTCAGCGTGTACCACGGCATCTTCCAGCCCATCCTGGCCTTCAGGCGCTCGATGTCCGGCTGCGGCGCGCGCGAGACCAGGGCGAGGGTGGTGTCGCGGGCGTTCAGGTGGGAGACGTCCTCCATCTGGTCGGCCATCATGGAGCACCCCACGCACGCGTGGTCGGGCCATCCGTGCACGCCGGGCTCGAAGAACGCCCGGTAGACCACCAGCTGGCGACGCCCCTCGAAGAGGTCCACCAGGCGCACCCTGCCCCGGGGCCCCTCGAACTCGTAGTCCTCCTCCACCGCGAGCCACGGCATCCGCCTGCGCTGCGCGGCCAGGGCGTCACGGGCGCGCGTCAGCTCCTTCTCCTTCACGAGCAGCCGCTCGCGCGCGGCGTCCCACTCGTCCTTCGATACGACCGGTGGTGTCTTCATCGTCGGTTTCCGCCTTCATCGATCGAGCCTTCATCGGTTGAGGTGTTCCTGCAGCGCGTCGAGGGAGCCGTCCCAGTCGCGCGCGAGCGCGGCCAGGAACTGCTGCGCCACCCGCATGGGCGCGGAGCGCAGCCGGTACCGCACTCGGCGCCGCTCCCCCGGCTGCGCCGTCACCAGCCCTGCTTCCGACAGCAGGGCCAGGTGTTTGGCGATCGCCTGCCGGGTGATCGGCAGGCGATCGGCGAGGTCGGTCGCGGTGGCCGGCCCGTGGGATGCGAGCGTCGCCAGGATGGCGCGCCTGCTGGGGTCGGCCAGTGCGACGAAGACCTGTTCTGCGACGGCCTCGACGTCAGGCGGCATCGAGGTAGTCAACCAGCTCGCCCAGCTCGCGGGCCCAGCCGTCGGTGTTGCCGCCGAAGGCCGTGCTGTGCGCGTCGTCCGAGAGCTGCGCGAAGCCGCTCTCGACCACGGTGAGCCGGGTGATCGCGCCGACCGGTTCGAGC
The DNA here is from genome assembly GCF_039543345.1 of Pseudonocardia adelaidensis. Classification (NCBI taxonomy): domain Bacteria; kingdom Bacillati; phylum Actinomycetota; class Actinomycetes; order Pseudonocardiales; family Pseudonocardiaceae; genus Pseudonocardia; species Pseudonocardia adelaidensis. The sequence goes on from NZ_BAABJO010000032.1 coordinate 13,733, forward strand.
GTGAACTCGACGTAGGTGCGGCGCGGGTCGTCCTCGGGCAGGCCGAAGATGTGCCAGCTGAAGCCGAACACCGTCGGCTCCTCGACCCGCTCGATGCGCATGTTCGCGGTTGCGCCCTCGTCCCACGTCAGCTGCGCCGCTCCGCCGGGGCGCAGGTCGATCGTGGCCTTGTTGCCGAACCAGGTGCCCAGCCCCTCGGCCGTGGTGATCGCCGCCCACACCTTCTCCGGCGGGTGGGCGAGTTCGACGGTCCGCTCGATGCGGTCGGGGAACGCCATGTCAGCCTCCACTGAGTAGCAACTTCTTGGTTGCTACCCAACTTATAGCAGCCGCTCGGTTGCGTCAATGGTTCGCGCGAGCCCGAACGCCGGCACGAGGTCCGGGTCGTTGAACGCCGTGATCCGGGCGATCCGGTCCCCGATCAGGGTCAGGACCTCGACCCCGTGCGCCTCGTACCGCCCGGCGCCGGCGCGCTCGTAGACGACGGCCGCCGGCTGGCCGTTGGCGCGGGTGGGCACCAGGCGCCACTGGTCCCTCCGGCGCAGCACCCGCGCGGCCAGGAACCCGATGACGGCCTCCCGGCCCGTGAACCAGGTCGGGATCGGCGGCATCTCCAGCTCGACGTCGGCCCGCAGGAGGCTCACCAGCGCGTCCGGGTCACCCCTCGTGAACGCGTCGACGAAGCCGTCGAGGACGCCTCGTCTGCTCCCCTCGTCCGGCTCGGCGATGTCGTCCTCCACCGGGCGGGCCGCGGCCAGGTGGGCGCGGGCGCGGCGGAGCGCGGCGTCGACCGCGTCCGGCGTCGTGTCGAGCATGTCGGCGACCTCGGCCGTCCGGAACGCGAGCACGTCGCGCAGGGTCAGCACGGCGCGCTGCCGGGCGGGCAGGTGCTGCAGCGCCGCGATGAAGGCGAGCCGCACCCCCGCCCTCCCTGCGACGATCCCCGCCGGGTCGACCAGCGCGTCGGGCACGGGCTGGAGCCACGCCACCGACGGCTCAGCGGCCGCCAGCGCCACGCGGTGATCCTCCGCCGGCGCACCCAGCCCCGAGGGGAGCGGCCGCCGGGACCGCGTCCGCAGCGCCGTCAGGCACGCCATCGTGGCGATCGTGTACAGCCACCGGCGCACCGAGGAGCGGCCCTCGAACCGGTCGAACGCGCGCCACGCCCGCAGGTAGGTCTCCTGCACGAGGTCCTCGGCGTCGTGGACCGACCCGAGCAACCGGTAGCAGTGGGCGAGCAGCTCGGGCCGGAACGGCTCCGTCGCGGCGGCGAACTCGGAATGCGTCATCGCGGCCTCTCTCGACGACACGACCATGGCTCAGTCCACCGGTCGCAGTCCAGCACCACTCACCACGTACTCCGGCGCGCTCGCCGGATCCCCTGCGACCTCGAGCACGGCCTTGGCCACCTGCTCCGCCGTGAGGACCGGTTGCATGCCCTCGATGAAGGTGTCCCGGTCGACGCCCTGGCGCGCCGCGTAGCCCGTCACCCCGACCGAGCCGACCCCTCCGGCCGGCGTCAGCTGCGGGAGCAGCGAGACGAACCGGATGTCCAACCCGGCCCGCTCCGACTCGTCTGCCGCGTACCCGCGGATGTACCTGACGGCGGCCTTGGAGCTGGCGTATCCGCCGCTGAGCGGGGAGCCGGCCAGCGCGGCCCCGCTGGACATCCCGACGACGACGCTCCCCGGTGCCAGCGGCGCCCGCAGCGCCGCCCGGGTCCAGGTGAAGGCGTGCCGGGTGTCGGTGTGCCAGTTGCGGCTGAACGTCTCCCACGTCTGCTCGTGCACGGGCGCCATGTGCGGGGCGGCCCCGGCGTTGAGGACGAGCAGACCGGGACGGTGCTCGCGGATCACGTCCTGCGCGAGCGTCTCGTCGGTAGCGTCGGCGGCGACGAACGTGAAGCCGGCGCCGAGCTCGTCGCGGACGGAACGCAGCGCGCGCTCGTCTCGGGCGATGCCGACGACACCGGTACCCGCGGCGACGAGGGCGGCGGCGATCGCACGCCCGAAGCCGCGGCTCGCACCGGTGACGACGGCGGTCTGGATGGGAACGGACACGGAGCCCTCCGGGAGGTGGTCGGTTCGGTCTCCTGTCCAGACCGGCCCCAGGCCGGAAAACCGTCACGGCGTGGCGCGCGTCACATCCCGCGAAGGGCGCGGAGGAGCGCGCTGGCGTCCCGGGGGCTGCGTAGGACGTGCACCTCGGCGCCGGGCGCGTGGACGGCCACCTCGGCGAGGACCCGCGGCTTCCAACGGCACCGGTACGTGACCACCCAGCTCCAGAAGTCGCGGCCCTCCCGGGAGCGGCGAAGCGCGCGCCAGGCGCAGCGGAGGAGGGAGTAGTCGAGCATGACGACGGCGTCCGCGGCGCGGAGCCGGACCGACAGCACGTCGTACGGGCCGAGGTCGCCGTCGGCGACCCACCTGGGCCGCTCCCGGACGAACTCCTCCTGGACGCGGACCCACTCCTGCCCGGCGAGCGGCCGCAGGCCCGGGTCCCGCCAGAACAGGGCATCGAGCTCGATCACCGGAGCACCGATGAGCTCGCCGATGCGGCGCGAGATCACGGACTTCCCCGCCCCGCCACGACCGACGACGACGACGCGATCCACGTTCGCGACGACCGCCTACTTGACGGTCATGCCGGCGTCCACCGGCAGTGCCACGCCGGTGACGTACCGGGCCTCGTCGGAGACCAGCCAGGCGATGGCCGCGCTGACGTCCTCCACCTCGATCAACGGGACGTCGAGCAGGTTGGTCATGTCCGGCCCGTCCGCCGGCAGCGACGCCAGCACCCGCTGGAGCGCCTCGTTGTGGATCATCGGCGTGCTCACGCCGGTCGGGTGCACCGAGTTGACCCGGATGTTGTGCCTCGCCAGCCAGTTCGCCCAGCTCCGCGTGAGCCCCACGATGGCGTGCTTGCTGGCCACGTAGCCGTCCGCCCCGGGGTCCCCGCTACCGCCGCGCCCGATCAGCGCCATCGTCGATCCGGTCAGCACGATCGAGCCGCCCCTCCCCTGCTCGATCATGAGCGGCGCCGCGGCGTGCACCGTGTTCCAGACGCCGACCAGGTTCACGTCGAGCACCTCGCGGAACGCGGTGGCCGGGGCGACGTCCGGACCGATCATGCCGACGCCGGCGTTGGCGAGCACGATGTCGACCCCACCCAGCTCCTCCGCCCCGGTCGGCGACCGCCGCGGCGATCGCCTCGGCGTCCCGCACGTCCACCTCGGCGCTCACGATCCGGCGGTCGAGCGCTTCGACCCCGGCCACGGTCTCGGCCAGGTCCGCCGCGGTCGCGAGCGGGTAGGCGACCGTGTCGATCTGGCGGCAGATGTCGACCGCGATCACGTCCGCGCCCTCGCCCGCGAGCCGCAGCGCGTGGCTGCGCCCCTGCCCCCGCGCCGCCCCGGTGATCAGTGCGACCTTGCCCTCGAGCCGTCCGCCCATGTGCCCCCGCCCTTCCTTCACGACGGTGGTCGACTCTATGGCCGGAACGCCTGCTGCGGTCGGGGCGGGCACGTTCCGCCGGCGGTGAACACGGGCCCGGCCGCGCTCGAGGATCACTACCGTCCGGCCTCATGACGACGGTCACGACGCGCACGGTCGAGTACCCGGCCGACGGGCTGACGATGGTCGGGCACCTCGCGCTCCCGGCCGGCGTGGACCGCCGGCCCGCCGTCCTGCTCGGACCCGAGGGGCCGGGGCTCGACGACGTCCAGCGCGGACGGGCCGACGCCCTCGCCGAGCTGGGGTACGTGGCGCTGGCCTTCGACATCCACGGCGGGCGCTGGTTCACCGACCCGGAGGAGATGCTGGCGCGTTGCATGCCGCTGCTCGCCGACCCCGACCGGATGCGCGACATCGGCCACGCGGCGCTCGACGTGCTGCGCGCCGAGCCACGGACCGACGCCGACCGGATCGCCGCCATCGGCTACGGCACCGGGGGCGCGATCGCGCTGGAGCTCGGGCGCGCCGGCGTCGATCTGCGCGCGATCGCCACCGTCAACGGACTGATCACGGGCCGCCCGGGCGAGGCGGCGCGCATCCGGTGCCCGGTGTGGGCCGCGGTCGGGTCGGAGGACCCGATCATGCCGCCCGCGCAACGGGACGCGTTCGCTGCCGAGATGCAGGCCGGGGGCGTCGACTGGCGCCTCGTGGTCTACGGCGGCGCTCTGCACGCCTTCCACCACCCGATGACGCGCACCGACCAGACCCTCCTCCCCGGCGTCGGCCACCACCCGCGGCACGCCCAGCGGGCCTGGCGCGACGTCGTCGGGTTGCTCGCCGAGTGCCTGCCCCTCGGGAACTGAGCCGGCGCAGCCCCGTCCAGCAATTCGGATGCGGCATCGTCGCGATGTCGGGACCCTCTGCCGCGTGCAAGATCCACTTGTGGACGGGGCCGTCGACCCGTCCACAAGTGGATCGCGTACGACCGGGTGAGCGGCGAGGTCGTCGGTCGCGGCGGGTTGTCACGCACACCGGTCGACGACGACCGGGGCCAGATCTACCGCCTCCTCCGGCCGAGCCGTGGGTGCGCGCCGTGTACGACGTCCACCGCCCGTTCCTCGCGCACGCGAACTGGCTCGAGATCGGATGGGCGCTCCGGCGCGATTTCTGGGGGCGCGGCCACGCGGCCGAGATCGGCCGCGCGGGGCTGGCGTTCGCGTTCGACGCTCTCGGGGCGCGGGCCGTGGTGTCGTGCACGGTCCGGCACAACGCGCGCTCCCGCGCCGTGATGGAGCGCATCGGCATGCGGTACGCGGGTGAGATCCGCAGCCGGGGCATGGTCGAGGGGATCGACGGGGAGCAGGACGACGCGCCGTGCGCGGTGTGCGTGGTGCTGCGAGGGGACCGGGCCGGTCACCGTAGTGACGCGTCCAGCTGACGCAGCAGCTCTCCGACCCGCCCACCGCCCCCTGGGGCCGCCGGGTAGCGCCTCAGGACGTCCACCACGACGGGATGCGCGAGGCTGCGCGCCCGCGCCATCTGGTCGGCCCCGACGGTCGGGTTGTTTCCGGCGGAGAGCTCGAACGCTCGTACGGCGTGCGCGGCCGATCCGAGGATGTGCTTGACCTGCGTCGCCTTCGCCAGGGGGTGGAGGTAGGCCGCGCCGGCCGCATGAGCGGCCGCCCGCGCGGCGTCGCTCGCCGCAGCCCGTCCCGCGTCCCGGGCCTCCTGAGCCGCCCGGTGCGCCGCCCACGCGGTGCCGCGCAGCGCCGTGGTCCGCTCGCCGCCGTCCGCGAACGCCTGCGCAGCGTCGATCGCGGCTCGCGGGCGCCGATCGTCCGGACGGTCCCGTTCGAAGATCGCCAACGCCGGCCGCGCGCATGCGACGGCGTAGCCGGCGATCGCCCGGAGCTCGGAACGGCCGAACTCGATCGCCGTGGGGTCGTCGGCCACGTCGCCATCCTCCCGCAGGGGATCATCGGCACCGAGATGAGATCGACGACCACGCTGCAGGCTCGGCTTCGGAACGTCTACTGGATAGGGGGCGGCAGTGGCGCGGGCAAGTCGACCATCGCCCGGCGTCTCGCGGCAGAGTACGGCCTGTCGGTCTACGCGACGGACGACGTCATGCCCGACCACGCCCGGCGGAGCACGCCGGAGGACGCCCCTGAGCTCGGTCGCTTCATGCACATGAGCATGGACGAGCGGTGGGTGGACCGATCTCCGGAGACGATGCTGGACACCTTTCACTGGTATCGCGGTGAGGGCTTCGAGCTGATCGTGGAGGACCTGCTGCAACTGCCGATGGAGCCCGGCGTGGTCGCCGAGGGCTTCCGGCTACTACCCCGCCTGGTCGGGCCGTTGCTCGGCGATCCGACGCACGCGGTCTGGCTGCTGCCCACACCTCGGTTCCGTTGGGCTGCCCTGAACAGCCGCGGTACCGCGTGGGACATCCCGGGACGGACCAGCCATCCGACGCGCGCCCAGCGCAACCTGCTGGAGCGGGACCGGATGTTCACCGATCGCCTTGCCGCCGAGACGAAGCACGCCGGGCTGCCCGCCGTCGAGGTCGACACGGGGATGAGTGAGGCCCAGCTGTACCGGATCGTGGCCATGATGTTGAGGCCCGAACGATCGGGCGGTGGCCGACGGCCGTCTTGACCACGGCACGCGGCACGGCTACGGGGCGAACTCCAGGTGCTGGGAGAAGAACGGCAGGACCTTCTCCTCGAGCCGCTGCGCGATCCCGCTGGTGTGGTCCCCCTCGTAGGTCTCGAACGTGTGCGGCACGCCGAACCTGGTGAGGCGCTCGACGAAGACCCGGTTGCCGGCGAGCAGGCTGTCCTGCAGCCCGATGTCGAGCGCGATCGCCGTGTACTTCCCGAGGCTCCCGACGTACTGGTCGAGCATGGCGACCGGCGAGTTCGCCGCCCACTTCTCGGCGATTTCCGGTTGCACCTCGCCACCCTTCGTCGGCAGGTCGAAGAAGAACGGCGGGTTCGCCGGGTTCGGGGCCCAGGCGGCGGCCCGGGCCAGCGTGCCCATGACAGCCCGGTCCCCCTGAGCCTCGTCGGGGCTCCCGATCGACTCGGCGAGGGGCGTCACACCACCGGCCGGCGGGCGGATGGTTCCTTCGTTCAGGCAGCAGGAGCTGAGCGCGTAGAGCGCGCTGAAGGCGTCGGGGCGCTTCATGCCGATGCGGATCGTCCCGTAGCCGCCCATCGAGTGGCCGGCGAGCCCGCGGCTCTCCCGGGCCGCGATCGTGCGGTAGGTCCGGTCCACGTACCCGACGAGGTCGTCGGCGACGTAGCCCTCCCAGTCACCGGCCGTCACCGAGCTCGAGTACATGCAGCCGCCGTAACGGTTCATGCAGTTGGGCATCACGAGGATCATCTCCCGCGCGCTGCCGCTGCCGAAGACGCGGTCGGCGATCTTGTCCAGCCCGCGGCTACCGGGACCGAAGTACGACAGGTCCGTTCCGGTGTATCCGTGCAGCACGTAGACCACGGGGTACCGGCGGTCGGGCGCGGTGGCGTAGCTCGCCGGCAAGTAGATCGAGACATCCGGATCGGCGGTCTCGCCCAACAGGTTGCCCTCGAGCGACGTGCCGTGCACCCTGACGCGCTCCCACGTGCCCGCGGCCGGCGGGCCCGTCCGGTCCGCGGCGGCCTCCGGGTCCGGCTCCCCTGCCTGCGTCGAGCGGCCCCCGCACGCGGAGAGCGCGACGAGAACCACGGAGACGGCCACTGCCAGTCCCGAGCGCGACCGCATCAGACCCACCCGAACCCCTCCCCACCGCGCCGGACCCCCTGACCGTCCGGCGGCGCGGCGCCGGCGTCAACCCAGGATCCGGAGGGCGGAAGGGGATCACTCCCGCTCGCGGGCGGCGCCGACCGGTCCCCGATCTCGACGCGCCGTACGCGGTGTGGCGTGCTGCTGCGAGGGGACTCGGACCGATCGTCGGAGTGCTGATGCACCCGCCCGATCAGGGCGATGACCGCTCCGCGCCCTCGCGCCATCCGCTCGCGCGGGTGATGCCGTCCATCAACAGGTCGAGCAAGCGCTCGGCTTGTTCCCGCTGATCGCTCGCCCCGGCGACGAGCGTGACGCCTGCCAGGCCGGCGAGGATGTCGCCGGAGGGCACGTCCCGCCGGATCACCCCCTGGGCGATGCCCTCGACGCGGAACTCCTCGACCGCATCCGTCAGCTGCGTGCGCGTCCGCGAGCCCAGGTGCTCGTCGCTCCGCAGGAGGGATCTGAGCGTGCCGGCCATGCCGTGCTTGGTGGCGATGTGGTCCAACACCTCGGACATCCACGACCGCAGGGCCCGGTCGGCCGGCAGCTCGTCGAGGAGGGATCGGGGCCGGGCGGCGAGGCGCGAGGTCTCGTAGCGGTAGGTGGCGTCCACGAGCTGCTCACGGGTCGGGAAGCGCCGGTACAGGGTGCCGATCCCGACGCCCGCGTCCTTCGCGATCTGCTTCAGGGTCGCGGCGGCACCGTCCCGGGCGAAGGCCAGAGCGGCCGCGGCGAGCAGCTTGTCCTCGTTGGCCCGCGCGTCGGCCCGGACCCGACGGCCGGACGGATCGGTCATGTGCCACTTCCTCCCTACTTGCCATCCGGAGTCGGCTCCGGTTTTTGTGGCCAGCAACCGGAGCCGACTCCGCTACCGGAGACGGTAACCGATGACCGTGCGTCGGCCGTTCCGCCGCGCTGCCGCGTCCACAGAAGGGCCGTCCACGTCATGCAGTACCGCACGCTGGGAAGCACCGGAGTCCAGGTCAGCTCGCTGTGCCTGGGCGCGATGATGTTCGGGAAGTGGGGCAACCCCGACCACGACGACTCGATCGCCGTCATCCGCACGGCGCTCGACGCGGGCGTCAACATCATCGACACCGCCGACGTGTACTCGGGCGGCGAGTCCGAGGCCATCGTCGGCAAGGCGATCGCCGGACGGCGCGACGAGGTCGTCCTGGCGACCAAGGTGTCGAGCCCGATGGGCCCCGGCCGGGATGAACGCGGAGCCTCGCGGCGCTGGATCGTCCGGGCCTGCGAGGGGAGCCTGCGCCGCCTGGGCACCGACCACATCGACCTCTACCAGGTGCACCGCCCCGATCCCGCCACCGACCTCGACGAGACCCTCGGTGCGCTGTCCGACCTCGTCCGCGCAGGCAAGATCGTCTATGCGGGCTCGTCGACCTTCTCCCCGTCGACGATCGTGCAGGCGCAGTGGACGGCCGAGCGACGGCACCGCGAACGCTTCGTCTGCGAGCAGCCGCCGTACTCCCTCCTGGCCAGGGGCGTCGAGGCCGACGTCCTGCCCACCTGCGAGACCTACCGCATGGGCGTGCTCGCCTGGAGCCCGCTGGCCGGTGGCTGGCTCTCCGGCCGCTGGAGCCGGGACGCCGTCGACCCGTCCAGCCACCGCACGCGGACGATGCAGTTCCCCACCACGCTCTCCCACTACGACCTCGACGTCCCGGGCAACCAGGCCAAGCTCGACGCCGTCACGGAACTCGCCCGGATCGCCGACGACGCCGGCCTGACGCTGATCCAGCTGGCGCTGGCGTTCGTCACCACCCACCCCGCCGTCACCGCGGCGATCATCGGCCCCCGCACCGCGCAGCACCTGCACAGCCAGCTCACCGCCGCGGACATCGCCCTCGAACCCGACGTACTCGACCGCATCGACCGCGTCGTGGCACCCGGCGTCGACCTCAACCCGGACGACACGGGCTACGGCGCGTCCGTCCTCGCCGACCCGGGGCGACGGCGCCGCGCCTCCTGACGCTCCGACCGGAGCGGCCTCCGGGACGTCACGAACCGCGCACGCGGGTCACGCGGATCCGGACCGGGACCGGGAACGCCGCCGCGAACGTCACCGCGTCACCGAACCGCGCGTCGATGGCCTCGCGGTACTTCTCCAGCCACGCGGGGTTGTCGGGCACCGCCGGCTGGTCGTCCACGACCTCGGCGGTGCCGGAGAGCACCACGACGTCGCCGCCGCCGTTGCTGTCGAAGTGGAGCGACACCAGCGGGCGCCGCCGGATGTGCGCGAGCCGCTTCGCCCCTGCCTGGTTGTAGGTCAGCAGGCCGTCGCCACCGTCCCAGAGGAACCCGACCAGGTTCGGCTGCGGGGTTCCGTCGCGCCCGACCGTCGTCAGCCAGATCGCCATCTCCTCGGTCAGCCGCCGGCGGACGCGTTCGCCGAAGGCGGTGGACCGATCAGGGATCACGTCCCTCGTCACGGGCCGACCGTACTCAGTCGCGACATCGACGGAGGAGCACGGCTTCCCCCGCGGGGTCGTTCGACGTGTCAGTCGGTCTCCGGGCGCTTCCTGGGTTGGCCCAACTGCCTCAGCACGTCGTCAAGGTCGAAGCGGAACTGTCCGCCGGGGGTTGTAGCGGCCGGAGTGATCCGGCCGTCCCGCACCCACTCCCTGACGGTCTCAGGATGCACCTGGAGATGCCGCGCCAGGTCCCGCGTGGTGATGAGGGGTTGGCGGGCGGCCACGGCTCGACGGTAGGTAGAGCTTCCTGTGTGTGGTAGCTGGTCCTTGTCATAGGCAGAATAAAATCCCGTGTTCCGGTGTGACACTGCTCGATGTTCGATACGCTGCCGAACATGGCGTTCTGGTGGACGGAGACCCCGGGAGGCGGCTGCGCTATGGGCGAGGCAGCAGACGAGGCAGAAGCGCGGTTGGCGATCGCTCGTGAGCAAGGGCGAGCGTCGGTGAACTTCAGCCGTCGCAGCGGCCGGTACCGCTGGACCGTCGTTCTCGACGGCGGCAAGTCGTCGCACGGGTGGGCCGACACGGAGCCGGAGGCGTGGTGGCTCGTGAAGGAGTCCCTGAACCGGCCGCACCGGGGGACGCACTGCCGGAAGCCACGTGGACTGTGGACCCTGCCGCCCGAGTAGGTCGGGCCGGTGAGCCGTCCTGGGTGGTGAAGGGGGCTCCTGATCCAGCGAGGAGACTGGAGCCGTGGCCGCACGTCGCAACTTCGGTCAGGGGACCCGTTCACGAGCCGTGCGCCTCCACGAGGACCGGCCGCGTGATCACGGTTCGGTGGGTGGCGCGCTGCGGATCTCCCGGCCGAACGCGCGGTTCCAGCAGTGGGAGGCGCTGCTGCGGAGCCGGAACAAGCGGCAGCGGGCGGGCGAGTTCCTCGTGCAAGGGGTCCGGCCGATCAGCCTGGCGGTGGAGCACGGTTGGCCGGTGCGAGCGCTGATCCACGACGCCGAACGGCCGCTGTCGCGGTGGGCGGCCGAGATGCTGGCGAGCGCCGGCGGTGAGCGGGTGGCCATGGCACCCGAGCTGCTGCGCGAGCTGAGCGGCAAGGAGCAGGAGGTCCCCGAACTGGTGGCGGTGGTGGCGCTGCCGGCCGACGAGCTGTCCCGGATCGAGATGACGCCGGCGTTCCTCGGCGTGGTCTTCGATCGGCCGACCGGTCCGGGCAACATCGGCACGATGGTGCGTTCGGTGGACGCCTTCGGCGGCGCCGGGCTCATCACCACCGGACACGCCGCCGATCCGTACGACCCCAAGGCCGTGCGCGCCTCCACGGGATCGCTGATGGCGGTGCCGGTGGTTCGGGTCCGCTCCCACCGCGAGGTGCTGGACTGGGTGGAACGGGAGCGGGCGGCCGGCCACCCGCTGGCCGTGGTCGGCACCGACGAGGACGGCGCGACCGATATCGCCGAGGTGGACCTGACGGGTCCCACGCTGCTGGTGATCGGCAACGAGACCTCCGGGCTGAGCGCGGGCTGGCGGCAGGGCTGCGACACGATGGCGCGGATCCCGATCGGCGGCGCCGCCAGCTCGCTCAACGCCGCCAGCGCCGCCACCGTCGCCCTGTACGAGGCCACCCGCCAGCGCAACGGCCGGCCGTAGGAGGGCCCCGTCCGGCTCTGCTACTCGCCGCCCGCAGCGGTATCGGGCGCGAGCTTCGTGAACGCCACGACGTTGTCCACGTAATGCCCGGCCTTCTCGTCGAACGAACCACCGCACGTCACCAGGTTCAGCCGCACCGCGTCGTCACGCAGGTAGACCCGCTCGCCGGGGAACGCGACCTTCTCGAACGCCTCCACCGACTCGACGACGAACCGCAGGGTCGTGCCGCCTTCCTGCTCGACGAGCACCTCGTCGCCCGGCACGAGCGAGCTGAGGTGGGCGAACAGCCCGGGGAACCCGGGCTGCCCGTCCGGGCCCCGACCGTCCACGTGGGCGGCGACGACGGCGGAGCCGCGCTGGCCCGGCTTCGTCTCGTCGCCGTCCTCGTCGATGTCGTCACCCGCGAACCAGCCCGCCACCTCCGGGTGCTCGACCGGCGGCACTTCGAGCGCGCCCGTCGCGTCCCGGCCGAGGTACATCAGGTCGGACTCGGCACCGAGCTTCGGGATCGAGATCGACACCGGGTTGGCCACGGCGGGCGGGGTCGGCGGCTGAGCGGGTGCTTCGGGGGCAGGTGCGGAGCACCCGCCGACCAGGAGGACGGCGAGCGCCCCGAGCCCGACGAGGGACCTCACCTGTTCGCCGGCCCGCCGCCGGTGGCGACGCCGCCCACCGGCACCGGGATGGAGCCGCTGTAGCTGTAGTCGCTCACGGAGACGGCGCTGCCGCCCGACGAGTCGTCGTCGCTGTCGTCGCTCGACGAGTCGCTGCTGTCACCGTCGTTGTCGCTCTCGCCGTCGTCGCTGCTCTCGCTGTCGCCGTCGTCCGAGTCGTGACGATCGCCGCCGCCGCTCTCGCAGGCGATCCCGTCGTGGTCGCTGTCCAGGCCCAGCCGGTAGCCGGGCTCTCCCACGCGTATCGGGGCCGCGCCGACGGCGCGTGCGTGGGCGCAGTTGACGAAGACGGGGTGGTCACCCCAGGAGGGCCAGTCGATCTGCCAGGAGGGCCAGTCACCCCGCCCGTGATGGTCCTGATCGCGCCCACCGTGGTCGCGCCCGTCGTGGTCGCGCCCGTTCTGGCCGCACCGGTCGGGTCGGCCGAGGTCGCTGACGAAGGCAGCGGGCTCGACGTCCCCGGTGACGACGTCGTCGTCAGGAGAACCCTGGTCCGGCCCGTCATCCTCGGCGGGCGCCGGCTCGGCGTCCCGGGTCCGCGGCGCGGGACGCTCGTCCTCGATGGGAGGCTGCGGCTTGGCCCTCGTGGGCTCGGCAGGCGCCTCGATCGCGGCCGGCGGCGGCGCATCGGTGTGGATGGGCTGCGGGTCGGTCGTGGGCAGGGGCACGTCGATCGCGGGCGGCGGCGGCGGGGGCGGCACCTCGGGGGTGGGCGGCAGCGGCGGTGTGACCGTCTGCTCGACGTCGCACCCGTGGCGGTTCGGCCCTCCGATCGGGTCGCTGGCCCACGCGGGCGTCGTCGCCATGGCGAGCGAGATGAACGTGGCGGCGGCCACGGCGGCAGTCCTCTTCAACGTGCCTCTCCTGAGTGGTTGACCGGCAGTGACTGTGCATGGCGGTGCCACGGCACGGTCCTGCCGAAGCGGATCGGGGTATCCGCCAAGGTGTGGGTGGCCGGAGTGCTGGACGGGCGGCCCGCGGGGGCTTCGCGGGCATCACGCAGGCCGTTGCACATCCGGGCCGGCTGTCGCAGCTGCGACGCGCAGTTCGGCAGGGACCTCCAGTGCGAGGGTCGGGCTGGCAGCGTGCGACACGCCGATCGGGGAGCTCGAGCCGCCCCCGCCGCGTTCCTGCTGGCCGGGGGCGTGGATTACGCCGGCGATGTCGATGCTGGACGCCACGCCGTTACCCGCCCTGCCCCGCCCGCCCGGCCGGACCGGCGGCGTGACGTCGGGGGTAGTACGTCTGCGCGATGCGGCTGGCGCATTCGCCCCCCTGCACCTTGGACCGTATGGGCGCCGCGATCCGGGACGATCAGGTCGTCGAAATGGTCGGAGGAGGGGGTCTTCAGCGTTCTCGGCCAGGCTGTGCAGGACCTGGAGTGGGTGAGGACTCTCCGGCGCCGTCGCCGTTCTGCCCTTCCTGGTCCACAACCGGATAACGATCCGGTTGCGGTGGACTCCGAGGGTCACGCGATCCCGACCGAGTGCCGCCGGAGCATCCGAGGCATCGCGATGGGGCGGGTGGGACTCGAACCCACGACCTGACGGATTATGAGGACGATTTTTCCGCAGGAACGGCACCGCCGCTACCAGCGCGTTCGCGGCTCCGAACGCCACAGAGACGCTGGTAGCGGCCACATTGCAGGGTTACCGGCTCTCACCTGGTGTCACCTCGTTGACGCCGGTGGGTAGCCGTCTCACCGGTACGTCGCCGGTACGTGGACCTTCCGTCCGAAGTAGACGCACTGGTGGCTGCGAACCCTAGGCTCCGAACATCCGCTCCGCGCCGTCGCCGTCCGGCCCGTCGTCCCATTCCTCCGGCGGTTCGTCCTCGGGCGGGTTCAGATGGGCCAGGCGGTTGCTCGCGTACCTCCGCGGCGGGTGGGAGACCGGTAGGCCGAAGTCCCGGAAGTCGCGGCGCGTGGTGCCGCTGGACTCGTGGCTCGTGGACGACCTCCGCGAGTACCTGCGCGACCACCCACACGCCCTTGTTCCCCGCCCGCTACGGGCGCACCGCCCCGGGCCTGTCACGCGCGGAGGCCACCGCTCCCGCAAACTACAACTGGGGCGTGCCGGTCGAGCCGGGCACTCTCTACGCCAACTACCTCAAGCCCGCGTTGACGGCCGTGGGGCTGCCGGCGCCGGGGGTGCGTGGTGTCCGGCTGCACGACCTCCGCCACACGTTCGCGGTGCTCTCGCTCTCGGCGGGGGCGCACTGCATGCAGGTGTCGAAGTGGCTCGGGCACGAGAGCTACGTGACCACCTTGACGATCTACGCGGACTACATCGACGAAGCCGAAGGCGGCAAGGCCGTCCCGCTCGCGCGCGCCCGACCGCGCCAGACCCCACCCCCGATCGGGGGGCAACGTCGTGCCGTTCCGGCGGCGTAACGCGGGCTAGCGCCCGACGGAAGGAGTGACATGGCGACGACGAAGCCGGACATCAAGTCGATCAAGCTCAGCGATGTGTCGCTGTGGGCGGCCGACGACGGCAGCATCCACATAACGAGCGACGACCCCGACGCGAAGGGGAACCTCCACACCTACGTGAACAACAACCCCGCGTCCAAGCGGTATCACCCGGCGATGTACGCCCAGTTCGCGCGGATCCTCACCAAGCTCGGCAAGACGGTGCCCGGCTGGGAGGACGACCGCGCGCCGGAGTAGCCCCCTGCTGCTCGCTACGGCCACGAGAGCCCCGGCCCGTCTACTCGGACGGCGACCGGGGCTCTCGCACGTCTACGGCCTTCTCCGGTGGCGCGAGATCCACCCAGCCGCGACTGTCCCGAGCGGTCCTGATCCCGACCGTCAACATCACCCACAGCTCCGGGGTCACCGGGCACCTCCGCTTGTCCGATTGGCCCCGCACCGGGGCTCGGGTTCAAGTGGAGCAGGGCAGGCAAAGCCGATCTTGGTACGGATGCTCTCGCGTGCTCTCTCGCGCTCTTCACAGTGCACGGGCGCTCCCACGGCATCGTGGCGCGATCGTTACCACCACGGCCACGGCACGGGCACGGCCCCGAGCAGCACGAGGACGCCCACGGCGGCCAGCAGCACGAGGATGACGAGGCACCCGAGACACGCCGTCCGCCCCCGCCGGGCAGCGGCGTGGGATGTGGGCGGCGGGGGCGGAGCGTGCCCGTGCGGGCCGACCCTGTGGCGCCTCCGGTCCCGAGTCACAAGGGCCTATCGCGACCCGGCGAGGGCCGTTAGCACGTGCGGTTGCACGTGCGGTTGCACGAACGTCGTCTACCCGTGCCGCCAGGGCCAATCACGATCATGACGTCGACCAGTCTCAAGACGAAGTTGTCCCGGTGGGAGAACGGACACGAATCGGTCGGCCTACCGGAGTACCGGCGACTGTTCCGTGAGATCTACGGCCGGACGAACGCCGAACTCGGCTTCCCCGACGAGCGCACCGACGGTCCCGCTGACGAGCTGCGGGACCGCATCGCCGTCGCCCGCTCCGTCGATGCCGTCACCGTCGCCGCGTTCCACGGCCAGATCGAGCAGGCCCGCGTACTCGACCGACAGTTCGGCGGCGTGCATCATCTCGATCAACTTCGCCACCAGATCGACCACATGCAGGAGCTGCTCGCGCACCTGCCGGCCGTCGGCCAGCGAACCGCACTTGCCGGGGCCCTCACGGAGGCATCAGCGCTCGCAGGGTGGCAGGCCCTCGACCGCGAGGACCACACACAGGCGTGGGCGCACCACGAGCGCGCGAAGCATGCCGCGCGCGAAGCTGGATCGCCGCTGCTCCTTGCACACGCCACCGCACAACAGACGGTGATCCTGCTCGCGCTGGACGGCACGGCTCCTGCCGTCGAGCAGGCCGCGTACGCCCGCAGCATCGCCACCGGCGGCCCGGCCCTGATGCGCGCGTGGCTCGCCGCCACGCACGGCGAGACGCTCGCTGCCGCCGGCGACCGGGACGCCGCACTGCGCGCGTTCGACGACGCTTACGGCCTGCTTCCCGCCGATCCCGTCGATCCGGCGCTGCCGTTTCTGTTCCTCGGCGGGGCGCACCTCGACCGGTGGCGCGGGAACGCGCTCGCCCTGGTGGGCGACGCGGATGCGCTCAACCAGCTCACGGCGGCACTCGCGCGGCTACCACCGACGTGGGCGCGCGCACGGTCCCGACTCCTGGTCGATCTCGCGTACGCCCACGCCGCCGCGGGCGACCGGGACGCCGCGCTCGGCCGCGCGCGAGGCCAGGGCGATCGCCCGGCAGATCAGCTCGGAGCGCCAGCTTCGGCGCCTCGATCGTCTGGTCCTGCCGCAGGGTCAGGCAGCATGATCGACGTCCGTCACGCCGGCCGCGGGTTGCGGGTGGCCAGGTAGTAGAGCAACGGCACCAACGCGCCGCTCCCGAGCAGCTCGCCGCGCCAGCTCTGGGACGCGAGCGAGGGGCACCCACTCGACGCGGCCCACTTCCTCCGTGTCGGTCGGCTCGCCGACCCGCTCCGCCTGACGCCACAGGTAGACCGACATATGAGCGGTCGCGTTACCGGGTAGCGGCTCGAACCCGATGAGCTCCTCCGGTGGCCCGACCGGGGACCAACCCGACTCCTCGACAGCCTCCCTCACCGCGGTGGCGGCCGGGTCCTCGCCGTCCTCGACCAGCCCGCCGAGTAGCTCGTACCCCCACTGATCTGTGGGGAAGCGGTAGCGGTGCAGCATGAGCACGGTGTCGGCATCCTCGTCGACGATCATCGCGACGGCGATCCGTCCGAAGTGGACGACGTTGTAGTCCCACCGCTCGCCGTTCGGCGCCTCGACGTCGACGAGCCCCAGGCGAACCCACGGGCTGCTCTCGTAGATCGTCTTTTCGCCGAACGTGCGCCACGCCCCATGCTCGTCCGCCACACAGCGCACAGTAGGAGCATCCGGAGCGCTCAGCATCGGATGACGGAGTGCGTGGGGCGAGGTCAGCGCAAGATCGCCGATATCGGCGCGAGACCTGCAACGGTGCGCTGTTGTTCAACCTGCGTCGCTCAGTGAGGGCGGGACGCCGGCACGATCACTGCCAGGTACTCGGCGACGACCATGCCATAGGCGTCGCAGATGCCGTGTGTGCCGGACGCCGTCATGAGTATGAGACCTGGCACGGGTTGGCCCTTTCCGGCCCCAATCGAACCTGGAGATCAGCCAAGCAGGAGGCGTGTGCCTAATGCATGACTCCCCCGGCGACGGACACCGCCGCGCGCAAAGACGGGCCAGGCACGTACTCGGTCGCCAGTCCGGGGCCCGCGCATTCGGTCAGCGTCCACGACGGCGGCCACCCACGGCCCGGGTGGCCACCACCGCTACCTCCACGATCAGGAGTCACACCGATCTTCTTACAGACCAGAGGTGGGCGAAAGCCTCGACCGTGCGGTTTGTCAAGGGAGAAATGGTAATCTGGCAAGAAATAAGCCATCCTGGCGTGAAGTGCACGTCTGATAGATTTGCGATCAGACTTTCGCCAACGCGTCGACTCACGTTCAGGTCGCGGCGCGGGCGTTTCTGAGGCAGTAGCGACAGGGGGCGTATTGACGGGATCAGGAAGCGGTCGTCTGGCGCGACGGCACTTCCGAGGTCGTGCGCTGGTTTTGCTCGCGGTCGCCGTGCTCGTCACCGTGCTCGGCGCCACCGGCTGTGCCGGGCCGGTGTTCGAGAACGATAGCTGTGTACAGCCTGATGGCGGTGAGGACTTCCGATCGGCAGACTGCACGGAACCCGGTGCGCTGCGGGTCCTCGACGTCCGGAGCCAATCCGAGTTCTGCCGTGACATTCCGGCCGTGACGACCGTCTATCAGGACTGGGACGACTCCCACAAGTACTGCCTCGGGCCGCCCGACGCCGACCCGACGACGGCGATCAACACGGCACAGCTGGGCGATTGCGCCTACACGGAGGGGGACGGCCGATCGCATGTGCGGGTTGACTGCGCGGATCCGGCGGCGCAGCTGCAGGTCCTGCATCGGGTCGAGGGGTATGCGGTCGCGCTGAACGAGTGCGCGTCCGTCCCGGGTACCACCGTCGAGTACGAGTGGCGCCTCGATGGCAAGGGCGGCCTGGCGCAGCTGTCCTTGGACAACATCTACTTCTGCTTCGGACCCGCCGGGGTCGACCCTCAGACGTTCGTCGAGCTGGCGCGACCGGGTGACTGCATCGCGGAGACCGGTGCGACACCGGAGTGGGTGATCGTCGGCTGCTCAGCTCCAGAGGTGGCTTACCGGGTTCACGGGCGTGCGGACGGTTGGGCGGCAGCCGTGACCGCCTGCCAGGACACACCAGCGGCCACGATGAGGCTGATGGAGAACGGCCGCGGGCCGATGCAGGAACCTTTCACGCTCTGCCTGGGGCCGCTCTAGCCGGCGGGCATCCGCGGGAAACAGGGGGATTCGATGCGTGCGTTCGGGCACGGTGGATGGGCGGGGTCTCGATCCCGGCGATGGTGGCTGTTCGGTGGTGCGGTCCTCGTGCTGGCTGTGCTCGTCGGTGCGGGTGCCGCGCTGATCGGCGTTGCCGCACGGGAGCCGGTCGCCGCTGCGGCAGACGATCCGCGCTCGGAGTCCGACGCGCCGCAGGAGCCGACGGTGCAGCTTTCGCTCGCGGAGTCGGATGACGGCGAGATGGAAGCGCTCGAGGAGCTGGTCGGGAACTTGCAGGAACTCGTGGATCAGGCCAAGGCAGTCGTGGAGCAGGACCAGGAAGAGAACGAGAAGGCGGGGCACGACCGTCAAACGGTCGACTGCTGAGCTGGCCCCGGGGGGAACCACAACATGGGATCACCAATGCTGGCCGGTGAGGCGCCCTGGTGGCGCCGCCGCACCGCGATCCTCATCACCGCGTTTGTGCTGGTCTCGGCATTTACCGCGGGCGGCATCGCGGTACTCGCCGCGGGGACGCTGCACGTCGTGCAGCACGCCGGCGCGACGGTCGGCTCCGGGGCAGGGGTGCGCTACCACGGCACGGTCACCGACTCCGGCGGCCTGGACACCGATCTCGACGTGACCGTCGCCGCCGACGGGACCGCATACGGCCGCCTGCAGCGTCCGTTCGGGGCGGCGGCCGAGATCGGGTTCGTCGGTGCAGACACCATGATCAGGGGAAACCGGAATGGTGGATGGGCTACGGACCAGTCGAGGCGGGCGGGCTGGCCGGCAAGTGGATTGCCAATCCACCTGCCTGGGCGACCGGGGTCGAGTCGATCGACCTGCTCACGCCCTCGTCGCTCGGCCGCGCCCTGGCTCCGCCGGGTGACGAGTCGTGGACGCGGACGGGTGACCGCGACATCGATGGCCGAGCGGGGCAGGCCTGGTCCGACGGCAGCCGGCACGTCGTGGTGAGCGCGGACGGGCCGCCACAGCTCCTCGCAGTCGACGTTCCACTCGTCGAAAGCCCCTACTCGTTGACGCTGCCCGACGATGATCGCACCGCGCATCCAGCGACTCGCGACGAACAGGATCGCGGACTCTGGGAGGCGCAGATGGAGGCGACGGTCACCACGCCTACAGAAGATGAGTTGGAACAGCTCGAAGAACTGCTCGGGGAGGTCGAGGAGCTCGCCGGCAACCTTGACGAGATCGTCCAACAGGTAGTGCCGGACGCCGAAGCGCCCGCGGATCGCCCCACCGGCGAGGAATGCAGACCCCGCGACGAGCCGGGGCGGGGGCCGGAGGGCGAAGGCCTAGGTGCCACCGGGCCGCCTGGGGCACCTCCGCAGTCACCGCTGCCGGATCCGTCTCTCCCATGGCAGCCACCGAACCCACCGCCGCCGCCTGGGCCTGGACCGGACGGCGTGATCGGCCGCCGGCCGTCGGCGTCTGCCGGCGAACCGCCGCCGCTCGATCGGACCGGTCCAAAGGACGTCATCGGTGGCCAGCCGTCGGTGCCGCTCGGTGGGCCACCGCCGCTCGACCCGACCGGTGGCGTGGACTTCTCGTCGCTCGAACTCCGGTACATCCGGGACAGTGACGCCGGTGACGGCCTCGAGTACGCGTTCTCCAGCAGACCTGGCGTCGGTCGTGGACTCCTGGACGACCCAGGTGCCGGAGACCGACAGGCATCCGATGCCTTCTTCGTTTGGCTGGCGCTGCCGCCGTCGAGCTTCTGGGTCAACCTCAACCCGGATGAACCGGATCGGATCGTCGACCCGCGGCTCGCCAGGACCGACGTCGGCCGCATCTTGCTGGAAGCCGACCTGGAGATGAAGAAGGTGAGTGCTCGCCTCCTGCATCCGGACACCCCGCTCGGGCAACGCTTCTGGGATTCGGTCGAGCACTACCGCGACGGGATCTGCAGCTTCACGCGGTACTGGATCGTTCCCGGGCCGGCGACCGTCTCGGAGAAGGACGGCAGACTCCACATCCTCGACGCTCCGCTCCAGGTACACACGGAGTCGGTTGTTCCGCCGGAGATCGGCGTCGAGGTTCCGGGTGAATGCCACGGCGTGCCGCCGAGCATTGTGGAACACAACGAGACGTTGGAGCGTGATCTGGTTCGCCCGGAGATCGAGCGTGCGGTCAACGGATCGCCCGAGTTCGCTGGTCTCAGGCGGGTGTACCCGAGCCGGGTGGCAGCCGATTGGTATCGCGATCGCAGCGAGAGCGAACCCACGCCGGTCGACGGGATCGTCGACGGCGAGGACGTGAGCCCGTGGGTCTCCCGGGTCGGCTGGTCGCCCCGCGAGGTGTTCGACAGGTACGTCGAATCCCTTCGGAACCACGAGCTGGACGTGGTCCGGGAGGAACGGCATGGCGACGCGCTGTGGCAGAGGCGCTACATCGTCGGGGGCGTCGACTGGAGCGAACTGGAGTTCCACGAGGTCGACCCGACTGAGATCGGGGCACGCCGTCCCGGGATCACAAGCGTCGTCGCGGCGTCGTTCCAGCGGCCGACGACCGATCCGGAAGGACTCGTCTGGCGCGGCTCCACCAGTGAGCTCCCGCAGTACTGGCGGGAGTCCGGCTGGGGGGACTGGTTCTACGTCGTGACCCCGCTCTTCGTGGGATTCGTGGCAGTCGGGCTACCGGCATGGCTGCGTCGGCGGCGGAATGCGCCCATCGAACCAAGCGAGAGCGTGACATGAGCGTCGAGCAGGAAATACAGTCATCGGCCGACAGACGGCGAGGACCGTTGGCTTGGCTGCATCCGCCCGTGCACGTCGTCTGGGCCCTCGTGCTGGTCGGCGCGGTCGCCCCACCAGTCGCGATCAGCTACGGCTGCTGGCAGCTCTACCGGACCGCAGCCCGGCTCGCCACGGGCTCGCCGATGGGCGCTTACGAGACATCCCTGTCGTCGATCACGACGACAGCCACTGTCGTGGGAAGCGCGCTGGTTGTGCAGGCCGGGGTGGGGCTGGCCTTCCTCGCATGGCTCTACCAGGCACGGAAGGGCTCGGAGAGGCTCTCACGAGCAGCACACCGGTATGGCCGCGGCTGGGCGATCGGCGCCTGGTTCGTCCCAGTCGTCAATCTCCTACTCCCACCCCTGATCGTCGCCGATGTCCTGCAGGCGAGCAGCACCGAGGCGGCGCCGCGCACCAGGTCGGTGACCGCATGGTGGATTGCGACCTTGCTCGCGAGGCTGACTCACGTCGCCGCGTGGGTGGACCTCGGTGTGACGCTCGCCGGCGACCTCTCCCCGTCGAGCCTCCTGGCCGTCGCCGTGATCCACACAGCCGGAACGCTGTGCTCCCTGGTCGCAGGCCTGCTGCTCGGCACGATCATCATCGCCGTCTCCGACGGGCGGCGGCGGCTGGCCGCCCGGGTGCCCGAGCAGACACGTGATGAGAGCGACGACGACGCCGCCGAACCGCTCGCCTCACACCGATCCGCAACTCCCGACGAGCTCGCGCCAGAAGGCATCGGACGCTGGTTCAGTAGCGCCTTCTCGCTCATCCGTCGCAGCGCCGCGCCTCTGATAGTGCTTGCCGCCGTGGCAGCCGCCGCGGACGCCGTCGATCTGCTGAACTGGATGACCATCGAGCCGACGGGCGACGGATTATGGTTCGGGTCGGCCGGAATTGGGATCGGGGACGCCCGAGGGACCCTGACCGGTGACGGGGACTGGGCCACGAAGCTCTATTCCCTGTTCGCGCACATCATCCGGGCGACCTTTTACAGCGCGGCGATCGTAGTCATGGTTCGGCTCGCGTCGGGGGACGTGACGTCCGCGCTGGTCGGGTTGCGGGTCGCCGTGCTCCGCCTGCTCCCGCTGCTCGGATGGCTCCTGGCGACCATCGCGATCCTCATGGTCGGCCTGCTGCTCCTCGTGGTGCCAGGCGTTTACGTCCTGATCGTCACCGTGCCACTCATTGCTGTGGTCACGCTCGAGAAACGTGGAATTCGGAGGTGTTTCGAGCTCGTCCGCGGCCGGTTCTGGCCGACGGCTGCACGCTTCGTCCTGACGATGACGATTCCCCAGCTATGGTGGCTCCTTGCCTACGGACTCTCGTTCCAGATCGTGGAGCAGTCGGCGGTCTCGGCCCCGCTGTACACCGCCCTGGCTGTCCCCGGATACGTCATCACAGCCGGCTTCTTCGCGGCGACGTACGTGGAGTTGAAGTTCCATGACGATCGACGGAAGGGAAGCGCGGGACACCCTGATGAAGCGTCGGGCCCCGCGCTGGAAGAGGTGAGTAGCCCCAAGAGAGGTGGTGAACCGGAGGCACCGACCGCTCCGGACGGTGGAGTGGAGAAGCAGGCGGACGTGTCCACGGCGCAATCTCAGGACATCGCCCCGATGGAAGATGATTCGCCTGCCGATCCCGACGGGCGGTCGGCAGACCTGGCCATCGTGCTCGCGATCGTCGGCGCCGCCATCGTGCTCATCGCACTAACCGCGTTCGTGACAGTCGGCCTGATGAAAAACCTCTCAGATCGGCCTGCCGCAGACCAGGCCACTGATCCGAGCCCGTCTGCCATCAGTACGAGCAACCCGCCGGTCAAACCGACCGCTACCGACCTCATCGCCGCGATGCTCGCCCAGACCCGGCGGGACGGATCCGGGACGTTCCACGTGTCATCGCCCGGTATCGAAAACTTCGACACCGAATCCGACGGACGGTTTATTTATGAGGGCGATGCGGTGTCTGTCGGAACGAGTGAGATCTACCTCGGATTTCCCACGGCGAGTGTAGTGCTGGACGGCCGCAGCTGGGTCAAGATTCCCGATCCGTCAACATTGCCGCCTGGTAAGAGCTGGATCGAGTGCCCACCGATCGGGTCGGGTGATCCTGGGAAGGACCTCCCGTACAGGTACTGCACGATGACGTGGTGGGCCCGGGAGTACGCCGATCCCGCAGGCCTGCTGAGCAGGGCGGGAGCCTCCGTCACCCTGGTGAGTTCGATTCCGGAAACGCTGGGCGCGACGCCAGCAACGCGTCATCAACTGCGGATCGACTGGGCTGAGGCCGCGACCCTGCAGACCGATCCCGAGTGGCGGGCGTGGTTCGAGACAAGAGCAGAAATGAGTGGTGTCGAGACCATCAATCTGTGGGTGGATTCTCAGTCCAGACCGCTCCAACGAACTGCTGAGCGGGACCTCGAGCTCGCCGATGCTGTGGGAGCGGTCACGTACGGCGATTGGGGTAGGAGACCGTCGCTCGCGCCGCCATCCAGTGATCAGATTGCTTGACCCGCCAGCTGGGGAGGACTGCTGGACCTGCGCGCCCGCGCTCTACTCGCCGTGGCCACCGTGGTCGGTGTCGTTGGGAGCGAAGCATCGATTTTACTCGGTGGTCTGCTGCCGCTTCGGTAGGCGGGAGCCGAGCAGCTCGGCCGCTTTCCGGTCCGACGCCGCGACCCATGCCGCGTACACGCGCAGCGTTGTAGCTCCCCCACCGCCATGGCCGAGACGACCGGCGACCGTACGGAGATCGACACCCGCCGAGAGCAGCTCGGTTGCCGAGTAGTGGCGGAGGGCATGCAGGTGCGTGTCGATCCCCAGCCGCTCCGCCATGTCCTTGTAGCGGCTCGACACCGCGTGCGGCGAGTACGGCTTGCTGTGGTCGGGGGCCCTCACGCTCGTGAACACGTACGTCTGCTCCGAGAACGGTCCGCCGAGTTCCGCGAGTCGGGCCTGAACGCGGGCCCGGTGCTCGCGCAGGAGTGCCACCGTCTCCGAGTCGAGCGCGATGCGCCGCATCTGGTGGGTCTTGGTGTCCTTCTCGACGCCGACGCCCTTGTGCAGGGTGTAGGCGCGCCGGATCTCGATCGTCTCGCCGTCGAGATCGACATGCCGCCACCGGAGTGCGCACACCTCGCCGCGCCGGATGCCCGTCGTCATGACGAGCCACACCAGCGTTCCCCAGTCGTCGTCCATCTCGAACGCGGCGTCGAGCAGGCGGGCGGCGTCGACCGCCGACGGCGGGTCGGGTTCCGGTGCCTTCTGCCGCGGGCGCTGGGCGACCCGTGCGGGGTTCGACGCGATCCACTCCCACCGCAGGGCGGCCGACAGGGCGGCGCTGATGATCGAGTGAATCTGCCGCACCGTGGACGCCGCCATCGGGCGGCAGACATGCGGGCGGCACTTCGCCTTCCCGCAGTCGTGTTCTGCGTCGGCGGACCGATGTTCGACGAACGGGCGGCCGTCGCAGCGCACGCGGCAGCGGCGCAGCTCGCCGTACAGTCTCTCCAGCGTCCGCGCGGTCATCCGGTCGGCTGCCACGTCGCCGATCGCGGGCACGATCGTGCGGTCGATGTAGCCGACATACGTGCGCCGCGTCGTGTCCTCCAACTCGGCCGTCCGCAGCCACTCGGCGAGCACGTAGGAGAGCGTCACCGCGGACGTCGGGGCGCGCTGCGCGTTCACCTCGGCGAGCAGTCTGGTCAGCACCTTCTGCGCACGCTTCTCGGCAGCCCGGTCCGTGCCCCGCACGGTCTCGTTGCGGTACACGCGACGGCCGGTGACCGGATCGTCGCCGGCGTAGACGCGCACGCGCAGCGAGTTGCCGCGCTTCTCGATCCGGCCCCGCTTGCGGCTCTCAGCGTCCTGACCAGGCATGTTTCGGGTGCTACTCGCACCCAAACCCGCACCCGGCGCTCGAAGTGATCGTTCGACGTCTAAATTAGCTGGTCAGAGGTGGGGCGGGTGGGACTCGAACCCACGACCTGACGGATTATGAGCCTGACAAGTGATGTCGCTCACAGCTATTTCCTCGGCGTTCGTCAACCGCCGTTGCTGCACACGGTGCGTCAGAGGCACGCGCGGACCACGCTTCGCACCCACTCTCGCACCCACGAACCCGAACCACCCCAGGAACATGACACAGACGACTATGGCGCGAAAGCTGCCATCGCTGACGCCCCGAGCGAGGCGGCACACCGGGGCCGCCCGAGCCCGTGCAGCTGACGCTCTGGGGCCGCAGTCGCGCGGCTACCGACGAGAGGGCTCCGACGCAAGGGCAGAGCGTCAAGATCCCCGCGCAGATTCGCTGGGTCACTCCGAGCAGCGCTATGCGTTCGGAGCTCCGCGGATGACCTCGACCGACCGGTACAGCTTGGTTATGCAAGAAGCCAGGTCGCGATAGCTTAGTCGTGCCGGACCGAGTTCGATCCGCGTTTGCCCAGGCGTAAGGAAGAACGGCTCTGGAGGCCGGATTCTGCCGTCGCTGACCTTCTCGTCGGTGTGTTCAATATGATTTCGGATCTTTCGTAATTGGTCGCGCTGCCGATCTGTTGCTCGGGGCGCTCTTCGCAGCACCCCGGTCGCACGTAGACGGTCAGTCATGAGGATCGCTCGATGTGTTGACACTACGCAGTTTTCAAAGTGGTCGATACCCTTGAATAGGGCGCTAAAGACTCCCTGATTCTTCCTTTCGATCCAGGTGTTCAGTGATTGGCTCGCCAAGTTGTACTCGACCAACGCCTTGTCTGTGAGTCGCACAAGGTTCATCCAGCAACCGCGATTCGGGTAATCGGTGGGTACCTGGCTTCGTCCAACCAAGGAATCGAGGAGCACGTTCAAAATGCTGCGCTCGTACAAGTGGCTCAGATCCGGCATCGAGTGCCGCTCTAGCTGGGCTGGGTTCATTCACTAAGGGTAGCCGTCTACACCGGATCCCGCGATGTGATTGGCAGGTCGCTGGGTCGCTCGTCGTCCACGCCACGCCAGCCGCGTCAAGGGCGGCTGCGCTTTGCTTCGGGACGCATGCGGGACTCTATAGCTCGGTGCACCACGGTTCGCTTCTGGCGGGGAGCGGTCAGATGTCTACCCGGGCACGCGCACATCGATGACGGGCAAAGGGCACTGACTGATCGATTGGGTATGAATGGATCAGACGCGTCGTTGGACCTGTCCACCGACGGGCACGAACACCTTGGCGATCCACTGTCGGCCGCGTGCATCCGGCTGCCAGATCTGGCAAGATCTCATACATGACGGGGTCAGATGCCGAGGGACGCGCTCACAACACGCTGTTCCTTGGCGACAATTTGCCAATTCTACTGAACTACCTTTCCGAGGCCAGCATTGACCTAGCCTATTTCGATACACCAAGCCGTAGCGTACAGGAAGACACGAGTGATTCATGGGTATGGTCGGATGACACGGAGAGAGTCCTATCAGACCCGGTCGAACACCTGGGCAATCTCAAGCTTGCCCAGATCCTGCCACCCATAATCGAAATTCTCGGCCGAACCGGCGAGGGTGCGATTGTAACGCGCCTCGCCGCGCGAATATCGGCGGTGCATCGACTACTCAAGCCGACAGGGTGGCTGTTCTTACAGGCACCTACCGCTATTAGCGGTTATCTCAGACCAATAATAGACTCCGTGTTTGGCCCAGCAGGATTTAGAAATGAGATCATTTGGCGACGAAGCCCAGGCGCCGCTCCTAAGCACTCGCGAATGACTGATAGTCACGACACGATATTAGCCTACGCCCGGAGCCGTGAAACTGAATGGAACCCCGCCGGCCTCTTCGTGCCACTCAGCCCTGACGAGGCCCGCGCCCAAGGATTCACGGTCGACGATAGCGGACGATTCTACCGACTCGAGTCACTAACGAGTCCGTTCAAGGATCGGCCAGACAGCGTCTACGAGTTCCTCGGCGTAACAGGCTCGTGGCGCTTCACCATGCAGCGAATGGAAGAACTGTACCAAGCTGAGCGGATCATACAAAAGCGTCCCGGCCAAACACCTCGCCTGAAGCGATACCTTGACGAGACGAGCGGTCGAGCGCTTAATGACACATGGGTCGATATTCCACAACTTACCATACGCTCACCCGAGCGTGTCGGGCTGCCATCTCAGAAGCCACTTGCACTCCTGTCGCGCATCATCGAAGCCGGTAGCAAGGAGGGCGACGTGGTCCTTGACCCTTTCGCTGGCGCGGCTACATCCTTGGTGGCCGCACAAAGCCTCGGAAGACGATGGGTGGGCATCGAACGATCGATAGCAACTATCGGAATGATCGATGCGCGCCTGCGGGCCACCTTTGGCGAAGGCGTGCGAAACTCAATCAAAATGGTGGGGCTGCCCGAGACTGTTTCAGCAGGTGCCGCACTCTTCGAGAATTCGCCATCGGAGTTCGCTTCATGGTGCATGCTAATACTTGGCGGCGAAGCGCAGGGCCGAGAAGGGTCCGGCGTTTATCGCCCCGATGGCACGATTCGTTTCGCTGGCGGCGATGTCAATGATCCCGTGATTGCGACAGTCGAGATTAAACGATCGCTGGAGGATAGAGAGGCGATCGCACGGGTCGTTCGATTCGCCGAACGTCGGAACGCGCTGACGGTAATAGTTACCATAGACGAGCCATCACCTACGATACTTGCGCTGATGGGCGAATACGGCACCCTAAGCCACGACGCCGTGCAGTATCCTAGGGCTCAGGTACTTTCATTGGCCGATCTCATAAGTGGACGCCGGCCAGAGATTCCAACCAGCCTGATCCCCTTCCTGCATAAAGAAAGGTTTACAACAGACGCGAATAGTACGTACAATCATCCCCTTGACGACGGCACCGATCAATGAAAGACGACAACATTCGGGCGCCTTGGGAGAAACTCTACGGACCATTCAAGGAGTGGCCGACTCTTCGTTGCACCGCATGCGGACTGGGGCCACTTGAAGCCTCTATTGAGAGGTTCGAGAGCCGCGATAGTGTCGACGCACGGCAGGGGGACGGAACCTGGGACGGATGGCAGTATGGCTTCTTCCATGGAATCCTACAGTGCTCGCGGTCACCTTGTGCGAAGACACACGCAATAATTGGGGAGTGGAGCGACCGAGACTCTGACATTGTCGAGACGGCCTCCGAAGCGATCGAAGAGTTCCAGTCCGCAGGAATGTCAGTCCGCCATATCTTGCCTCCGCTGCCGTTATTAGCACTCCCTAAAGGAGCGCCGCCGGATTTGGCCGACTCCTTATTGCTCGTCTCTGGCGTACTCTTGTCGGATACAAATGCTGCAGCAAACCGCATGCGGGCAGTCGTTGAGCAACTATTGGATTACTTAAAGATAAGAAAGTTTCCCCCGGGGAGACGTGCAGCGAGGGATAGGTTAAACACGCACGCACGCATTGTCGCTTTCCAATCTCTCAACGCCGAAGCGGCCGAGTACTTGATGGCGATAAAGTGGATCGGCAATGCAGGGAGCCACGAGGGGAAGGCTGTTTCGTTTGCGACCTGCCTTGACGGTCTCGAGTTCCTCGACGTAGCGATCAGGCTGATATTTGATCAGCAAGATGCCGGGCTAAAGCGGCGAGCGGCTAAGGTCATCAAGAAGAAGGGGCCGATTGCCTAATCGCTCCTACTCCTGACGCAGCTGTCGGCTTTGCCTTCTGGCGTTGCCGATGTATCGACTGATCAACTGACCTACTAGCGGTTCCCCTGGTAACGGCCCCTCGGGTGCCGTTCTCGTGTGTCCGGTGGTGTCCAACACGATCCGCCGGCTCGGGCTGTCCGTGCCAAGTTGGTGCCGACGCTCAGCCCGAGCGTCTGTCCGACACGGCTTAGCGAGTGATCAGCCGCCGCCCTTGCCGTATCGAGCCGACGGCATCAATGACCACCATCGCCGCTTGGCGCTGCTCGTTCGCCGCTGCCGCATCGCCAGTCGCCAGGTGGGCGAGGCTGAGATCGACGCGGAGCGCTGCCTCCGCTCGCGTGAATTCGGCGTCGTGGTCGTGCAGTGCCCCCGTCAGAACCGGCACGGCCTCGGGATCGCCGATCCGAGCCAAGGCGTGCCCGCGCCAACGGGCGAGGTGCACGTCATCGAGCCCGACGTACGGTTCCTCGTCGCTGTCGGTGGTACAGCCGGACGGCATCGTCGCTATCGCCTCGTCGAAAGCGCGGAGGCTGTCCGTCCGCTCACCCGCAGCGGCCAGCGCTTCACCATGCGCGGCGGCGAGCCACGTTCGCACCATCGCCGATCCGGATCGCCCGAGGGAACGGGCATGGCCGGTCATATGGGCGGCGTCGGCCGTGCGGCCGACGTCGGACAACACTACGGCTTGCTTGGCGAGGGCATGGGCACGCAACGCTGATGACTCCGTGATCAGCGCAGCCTCCCCGGCTCTGCCGTAGTGCCACCACGCCTTGACGACCTCGCCACGGTCGAGCGATTGCCAACCGGCCAAGGTGTGGGCGTCGACCAGCACGGCGGCCAGGGATCGGCAGATGCGCGCATCGGTCGCGTGCATCAGCAGCTGCTCGACATGCTCAGCGTGCAGGCGCAGTGCGCCGAGCAGCATCGAGGCGCCGAAGCGGCGGTCGAGCCGCCGCGTGTTCTCGACCTGCGACGCCAAGAGATCCAACGCCTCTTGATCGACCCGCGCTGACCGCGCGACAAGGCGCGCGACCTCGGCGGCCTCACGCTGCCAGTCGGCGACGACGGAGGACGTGCACTCTGCGCTTACCTGCGGGTTGGCCTCGCCGAGGTCCGCTCGCGGCGGCGGCCCGAGCAGCTCCATCGCGGACGTGGCGAAGATGGCTTCCAAGAGACGGCGCGTGGCGGGCTGCAGCGACGCGGGTCGCTCCCTCGGCGAGATCAGGCGTTGCAGGTGCCGCATGCTGATCGTGCCGCGCTCGCCGTGGTCACGCGCGAATTCCTCGGCGTACTCGACGAACTCGCCCAGAGTCATGCCGCGTTCGCGGATCTTCGCCTCCAGCAGGGTCGAGGGCGAACGGTCGCGCACGGATGAGCCCCTCCCTCCGCTACCCGCTGTCCTCCGAATGTCGCGACCACGGCGTGCCCCGCGTCGTTCCATTCCAGCAGCGCTGACGCAAAGCTGATTTCGCACAGCTTGCCAGACGACGAGCGGCCTCGGTGTGCCGATCTCTGAGCGCCGACGCGAACGCGGGAATACGGGATGACGACCGACGACCACCACGAACGTCCGGGCCTGCGCGATACCGGGACGAGGTACCTTCACGATGGCGTGCCGCTCCGCTGGAGCGCAGCTATCTACCGACGGCACGCGGGCAAGACGCTGGACGGCCCGCGGCCCGTGCTGCTCGACCGGGCCTGGGCCTACGAGCCCGCGTCGTGCATGACGGGCGTCCGCGTGGTCGCGCTGCGCGTCGGGAACGGCGTGTTCGTGTGTCCGCTGTGCGGACTGAGGACCCGATGAGTGGCACCGATGCCGTCCGCGGCGGCACGCTCGTGAGCTGCGCGGGGGCCGCCGGGCGGCCCGAGTTGCTGGACATGACCTCCGTCTCCGACGGTCATACTCATGCGATCACTGCCGGCGAGTTCGAGCAGGGCGTGTTGACCGGTCTGGGTCGGTATCGCGCGGTGTGCGGCGCGGACGTGATGGTGGCGTCGATGGTCGCGCGACCCGGTCCGCGGTGCCCGCGCTGCGCCGAGCACCGTCGGCAGAGCGAGTGCGCGGTAGCACCGCCTCCGCTGGTCACCCGCCTCGCGCGCCGTGCGCGTGGCCTCCTCCCTGGGCGCCGCTCGTGAGGGGCCCGTACTACCGAGCGGACGCCACGGTCCAGGTGGTGGCGCCGCCGCGCGGCCGAGCGGTGCTGGCCTGCCGGTGCGGGCGCATGCTCGATCTCGTCGACATGCACCGCCCTCCGCAGCGCGACGTCCCCGGCGGGCGCGCCGGAACGGCCATCGATCCGATCCTGTGCGCGCGCTGCGCCAAGTCGGAACGTTCGTGACGCGACAGGGGGCGCGTGTCGAGTGGCGTCGCCAGTGCGGTCGCTACGGCGAGTGAGGTTCGTCATCCGGCCAACGCACCCGTCTGACCAGCGCGAAGTGAGGCAGTGAGTCGAGTGCGGAGGTTCCCGGAGATGCCCGACAGGGCCTCGTACGCGGCTTCGACGTCGACCTCGCCGGCATCACTCCTCCTCCCGCTTGGCGTCCCGTTCGGCGAGCCGGGCGCGGATCGCGGCGGGGTCGACCGGGTAGCGGCGGCCGGTGGACGGCACCTTCACGCCGTGCTCGGCGAGGATCGCGCGGAGCTGGACCCCGGACATCGATCGGTAGAGCGGGTGGTCGGGGGCGAGTTTCCGCAACCGCGGTGGAACGTCCGCGACGTTGACCTTGGCGTCACCGAGTACCGCGGCCACGTCTGCGATGATGTCCCGCTCCGTCTGGGTGCGCGTTGCCGCGATCGCGGTTCCTACGTGTGTGGAACCGGGTTCGAGATAGGTCATCGCGCGTTCGATGACCTCGGCGGCGGCGTCGTAGCCGGTGTCATCGTCGGCCTCGATGTAGAACCACTTGAGGATCTCGAACCGCTCATCGGTCGCCCCGGTCAGCAGCGACGTACCGACATCCTTGCCAGGCCGTAGCTCGGTGGCCCGGATCCCGGCCTGGAACGAACCGTCGCCGAGGAACCCGTCGTTGGACCGCCACGACTTGACCGCGAAGCAGGCGTTGACCTTCACCAGTTCGACGATCTTCGGTGGTATCGCGTCGGCCCGCGAGGACTGGGTGTCGAACGCGAGCGTGATCGCCGTCTTTCGCCCGCGGCGCATGGTCTGCACGGCCAGGTCCGCGGCCTCCTTCCCGAACTGCTCGTGGCCGAACAGCTCGTGGCACTCGGAGAACAACGCGGTCAACGGCCGCAGCTCGGGGTGCTTCTCGGCCAGGGCGCGGGTGACCTTCTTGGCGCCCAGTTCGGCCAACCGTGCCTCGCGTTGCGCGACCTTCTCGTACAGGTCCCGCAGCGCTTGCAGTGCGGCGGCGGCCACGGTGTCGTCGATGCCGCGGTGGTAGCGGGCCAGGCGTGGTTGGTAGGCGTCGAAGTCGCCGTTGTTGGCGAAGACGAACACCCACAGCTCGCAGAGTGGGTCCAGTGCGGCGCCGAGCATGGTGACGCGGGCGGCGTTGGACTTGCCTTGGCCCATCAGCCCGCCGAACACGAGGTTCCCGCCCGGTAGCACCACAACGATGACGTCGCCGCGTTGGGAGACCCCGAACGGGATCCCGGCGAACACGTCCGCCTTGCCGTCGTGCAGCAGCGGGTAGGGCGGGGCCGGTTTCTCGGTGGATCCGGGGTCGGCCACCCACAGGTCGACGTAGCCGGCTCGTTCGGCGGCGGTGGGCCAGACCTCCAGGGGTGCGCGGTTGAGGTTGCGGGCCAGTACGTCGCGCCGGTCGGCGATCATGTCTGGGGTGACGCCCATCGGCAGGGAGAACGCCGCGTGGTAGCCGCAGTTGTTCACCCGGACCGGTGGGGTGAGGAACTCGACCTCCCAGCCCTTCTTGATCGCCTCGTTGAGCTTCCCGATGCCCAGGTGCGCGAGCGCGGTCGCGACCCCGCCGGGCGTGACGATCACGCCCTCCTGATCGCGCAGGCGAGTGGACGCGGCCCAGGTCGGCACGGTGCCGTGGGTGCGGCCGAGCTGCCACAGGACCGCCAACGCCAACCAGGGCGCCGCCAGCACCAGCGGTAGCCAGACGACGGTGACCAGCCATACCACCCAGGCGATCAGATCCATCGCAGCCTGTAGCGGGGCAAGCACCCACGAGATGTCGCCGTAGCCGACGGCCAGGGTGATCCCCAACGCCAGCAGCATCCCCGCTACCGTCAGCGCGGCGACCGCGACCGCCTTGGCCAGCGCGAACGGGGCGGCGATCCAGTCCATGCGTCGTTTGTGGCGTAGCGCCCGCGCGCGTTCGGAGCGCTGTTCCCAGTCGATCAGGCGCTGCATGTCGCCGGCCAGCTCGGCCTGCCGCATCATCCGCTCGTAGCGGGACTGGGTGTGCGCCTCCCACACCCGCCGCACCACCACCCACACGCCGGTGCCGATGTAGACGATGCCGTTGCGGACTGCCCACCGCAGTGTGCTGCGGGTCCGCTCGTTAGTGGCCGCCACCCGCGCCCCGGTGAGCACGAACACCGTGGCCTGACCCCTCCGGCGGCGCACCGCCGACACAGCCTTGCGCAGCACCGGCGCCATGTCGGGCCGCGGCACCACCGGCGCAGGGCGACGCACCTCCACCACCTGTTCGCCACCGTGCCTTGCAGCCTTGCGCTGATGTTGCATGTGGCGGGCCACGTACTCGCTCTCCAGGTCGGAGAGGAGCACACCCTCCACCACCGGCCCGTCCTGGCCGGACCCATCCTGGCCTGACTGTGAGGATGGCGAAGCCGGCTCGGATCATGGTGGGCTGGTGATGACAGCAGCGGGTGTGGCCCTTGGCCTGACTGGCGTGATGCCTTTGCGCGGACTTGTCCGCCTGCTGCTGTCGGCACCGGCCCGGCCGGAGCAGCTGGCTTGATCAGGAGCATGACCGCCAGATTGCCGCTGGCGTGTCCCGTCACAGTCCTGCCGACTCCGATCCGGACCGGACCGCACGTCCCTCCAGGTCAGGAGAACGCGTTGTCCATGTTGGCAGAACTGGTCGAGCTCGTCATCGGGGTCGACACCCACACCGACACCCACACCGCCGCGGTGGTCGCGACCGACACCGGCGCGGTGCTGGCCACCATCGCGGTGACCGCTGATGCGGACGGCTACGGCGAACTCGTTGCGCTGGCCGAGGCCCACGGCGGGCTGCGTGGGTGGGCGATCGAGGGCACCGGCGGCTACGGCGCCGGCCTGGCCCGCCACCTCGACCAGCTCGGTGAGCTGGTGATCGAGCTCGACCGCCCGCTCCGTCCGGCGCGCCGGGCCGGTGCGAAGTCGGATGCGATCGATGCCGAACGCGCCGCCCGCGACGCCCTGACCCGCGCCCAGCTGGCACAGCCCAAGACCGGACCCGAACGCGATAGCCTGCAGATCCTGCTCACCGCACGGAAAGCCGCGATCAACGCGGCCGGCACCGCCCAACGCCAGCTGCGCGCGCTGGTGATCACCGCCCCGGAACCGGTCCGGGCCCGGTTCCGCGGCCAGTCCACCCGGGAGATGCTCACCACCGCCACCCGGCTGCGCCCGGGCAGAACCAGCGCCGACGTGCACACCTTCACCGCCCTGTCGACGCTGCGGGCGCTCGCCCGCCGGACCCGCGCCCTGGAAACCGAGGCCGCCGAGCACGAACGGGCGATCCGGGCGATCGTGCGCGCGTGGCGCCCGGACCTGCTCGAGCTGCCCGGAGTCGGCCCGATCAACGCCGCCACCGTGCTGACCGCCTGGTCACACCCCGGGCGGTGCCGCAACGACGCCGCCTTCGCCATGCTCGCCGGCGCCGCCCCGATCCCCGCCTCCTCGGGCAAGACCGTGCGCTACCGGCTCAACCGCTCGGGCAACCGGCAGCTCAACCGGGCACTGCACAACATCGCCCTGTCCCGGTTGCGCTACGACCCCGACACCCGCGCCTACGCCGACCGCCGCCGAGCCCAGGGCAAAACCGACCGCGACATCACACGCTGCCTCAAGCGCTACATCGCCCGCCAGCTCTACCGCCAGCTCGAATCAGGCACTACAGCAGCTTGACGAACCATAGGAGCGTCCAGGGCAGAGCTGGAATGGCGGGCAGGTTCGGCAGGGTGGGCGGATCGTCGCTACGCGGGGTCGCTGCTGCCGGGGCGATGCTCAGTCATCGGTATCGCCCGCCGTCGCGCCTGCGCTCGGCACGGACACGGAGTTCGTCACGTAACCAGTGGTGTCCGCGTGGCTGCGGGACATGGCCAGCAGCGCGAAGCCGGACACGACCATCAACCCGTCCAGCATGAGCGGGCCGACCGCGGCCCCGAGCGGCCCGTAGTCCCACGCGAGCAGCACTTCGTGCAGGTGGCCGTAGGAGATAACCGCCGAACCCAATGCGACGGTGCCGGCACCGCCGTAGCGGGCCAACGCCCACCAGAACCCCGGCGCCCATCGCACCCGGGACAGCACCTCCACCGACAACAGCAGCCCGATCGGCCACACCGCGGACCCGACCTGCGGGGCGACGCCCGGCGACCAGCCCGCCGGCTGTTCGTCGGCCGGCAGCCACGCGTGCAGCACGTTCGCCGCCACCGACATCACCGAGCCGAACACGAACCCCAACCAGGCCACAAACTGTGCACCCGCCGGAACCGGCGCCGATCCTTCCGCTGCGGCGGTCGGGTCGGTGCCGTGCGGCTGCCGCGCGGACTCGCCGACGGCAGCCGCACCGGCGTGGCTGCTGCCGTGGGCGTTGCACTGGCCGGTTGGCCGGAGGGTCGGGCGAGTCTCGGCGATCCGATCGCGGCCCCACCGCTCGCTGCGCCCGAACCGTGCGCCGAGCGCCTTGCCGTTCAGCCCGGCACCGGCCGCGACGCTGTCCCGATACGCCTGCCGAGCCTGCTCCCGCAGCTTGGAAGGGATCACGCCCTCGTGCGTGGACCCGGCCCGCCGGCCCGGCGCGGTGGGCGCAGGGTCATCGCCGCGCCCACCCGCCGACAGGCCGTCCCGGCTGTCACCGGTGGTGCTCATCGCCGGCCACCTCCGGACCGGGTTGGGCCGACCTGCATCACGGTCAACGCCTTGGTCACCGGGTACGCGGCGAACAGCGCCGGCACCGCGAGCACCACCAGCAACAACGTCGTATTGCTCGCCAGGTAGGTGATCACCAGCCACTGCGCTCCCACGATCAAACCGGCGGCGATCAGCACATGCCCGACCAGCGATACCGGGCTCGTGCCGACTCGAGCGAGCTCCGCAGCGGCCCGCGCCTTCTTGACACCGGCCCGCGCCTTCACCACCACCGACAGGACAGCCAGGACGGCGATGCCGCCGAGGAACAGCTCAACCCCGCTCATCACCGTCACCGCCCTTCGATCTCGCCGCCGAGCACACGCCCGGCCGCATCCGTCGCCGTCTCGTTGGTCGATTCGTCCGTCTGCCACACGCGGTGCAGCGCCTGCCTGCCGCCCTCGCCGTAGGCGCCCCACATGCCGACCGCCCGATCACCAGCGAGGCGCAGCTCCAGCTCGGTGCACTCGTCGCGCACCGGGCACCCCGCGCACAGCCGCACCGCGAGATCGGGATCGGTGTACTCGTCGTGCAGCCACCCCGGCACCTGTCCGTCCTCCCGCGGCTCCAGGCACGCGGCGGCTCCGCGGATGGCCGCCGCGAGTGCGTCGTCATCCACTCCTCGCAGCCGCCGCAGCCGCGCCACCACGGCCGACACCTCGTCGTCCCGGGCGCTCACCGCGCACCAGCCAGCAGACGCCGAACGTCCGTCTCGCGGACGACGAGCAGACCGTGCTGCCTCGACGCGCGCAGCAGGCTCAGACGGATCGCCCGGTGGATCACCGACTGCGGCACCCCGAGCGTCCCGGCGGCCTTCCGCACCGTCAGGCACCGTGGCCGTCGACCGTCGTTCGCAGCCCGCGTCGCCTGCCGGCCGCTCATCGCTGGTCACCCATGACGCGAGCTACCTCGCGGGCTACCCGTCGCCCGGCGGCGATCGCCGCGACGTCCACGCACCCACCGGATTCCGTCGCGTCCGCCGCAAGCCGCTCGACGGCAACCGCCGGGATGACGTAGCGCGAGCGCACCCGGACCGCCGGGAAGGCGTCCTCCCGGATGGCCCGGTAGAGCGTTGCTCGGTTCACCCGGAGCAAGCGAGCGGCCTCAGTGACTGTGTAGAAGATGGGCCGCATTGCGGCCTTGTCGTTGTCCCGATCTTGCGTGTTCATGGCGTTAGCCCCGTCTGCGAAGCAATTTCAGCTATGCTTGCGCTGATATCAGCGCACAATGGCGTAGAGAGGGCTCGAAACACGCAGACATCGCGCGAATCCGCCCCGAGCAACCGATACGTCCGGCTAACCTCGACGCCCGGGTGGGCCACGAGAGAGGGCGGGGAATCGGTGTCGGGATCGGACTGGGCGGCCGTTGCCAAGGCGATGGACCGACGGTTGAACGAACTCGGCATGCGACAGCGCGACCTGGCGGAGCGCGCGCACGTCTCGCAGGCGATCGTGCGCGAGCTGCAGCACAACACCGCGCAGCGACGCCGCAGCGCCCGGACCCTGGAAGCCATCTCCGTCGCGCTCGGCTGGCATCCGCGACACCTGCACGCCGTGCTGTCCGGCGAAGACCCACCCGACCACGCCAGCCCGGCCTCCCTGCCGGTCGTCGAGCGACTCGCCGCGATCGAGTCGCACCTGCGCTCGATCGAGCAACGCCTGATCGACGTCCAGTCCCGGCTCGGCGATCCGCCGGATCGGAGTGAATGACGTGACTTCCATGCACCACAGAAAACGCGCTTAGAGTCGTTCCCCACAGATGGCAGGAGTTATCACGCGAGGTGATAACTCCTATTAACCATGCAGTTCAGGGGCATGATTGGGGGTAGTCGATGCCAGAGCGGACGAGGTTGCAGGCGGTTCGCAGACAGCTCGGCTACTCGGCCGCGAAGACCATTGCGATGCTGGAACGACAGGCCCGCGCAGACCAGATCACGATCATGACGTCGACCAGCCTCAAGACGAAATTGTCCCGGTGGGAGAACGGGCACGAGTCGGTCGGCCTTCCGGAGTACCGGCGCCTGTTCCGCGAGATCTATGGCCGGACGAACGCCGAACTCGGCTTCCCCGACGAGCGCACCGACCGTCCTGCCGACGAGCTGCGGGATCGCATCGCGGTCGCCCGCATGGTCGATTCCGCCACCGTCGCCGCGCTCCATGGCCAGATCGAGCAGGCCCGCGTACTCGACCGGCAGTTCGGCGGCGTGCATCATCTCGATCAACTTCGCCACCAGATCGCCCACATGCAGGAGTTGCTCGCGCACCTGCCGGCCGTCGGCCAGCGGGCCGCACTTGCCGGGGCTCTCACGGAGGCATCTGCGCTCGCTGGGTGGCAGGCCCTCGACCGCGAGGACCACACGCAGGCGTGGGCGCACCACGAGCGCGCGAAGCAGGCCGCGCGCGAAGCTGGATCGCCGTTGCTCCTCGCGCACGCCACCGCGCAAAAGACGGTGATCCTGCTCGCGCTGGACGACACAGCTCCTGCCGTCGATCAGGCCGCATACGCCCGCAGCATCGCCACCGGCGGCCCGGCCCTGATGCGCGCGTGGCTCGCCGCCAAGCACGGCGAGACGCTCGCTGCAGCCGGCGACCGGGACGCCGCCCTGCGCGCGTTCGACGACGCTTACGGTCTACTTCCCGCCGATCCCGTCGATCCGGCGCTGCCGTTCCTGTTCCTCGGCGGGGCGCACCTCGACCGGTGGCGCGGGAACGCGCTCGCCCTGGTGGGCGACGCGGAAGCGCTCGACCAGCTCACGGCGGCACTCGCGCGGCTACCACCGACGTGGGCGCGCGCACGGTCCCGACTCCTGGTCGATCTCGCCTACGCCCACGCCGCCGCAGGCGACCGGGACGCCGCGCTCGGCCGAGCGCGCGAGGCCAGGGCGATCGCCCGGCAGATCAGCTCGGACCACCAGCTTCGTCGCCTCGATCGTCTCGTCCTGCCGCAGGGTCGGCCGGCGTGACGGACGATCGCCGTTACGGACGTCACGGCTCTGCTACGGTCAGTGATGTTCGCGACACTGGTGGGTGGTGGCCCGTGCCAGCAGGTGCTGAATTCTTCCGAAGACGTCAAGCTGCTGCGGCATTCAAGCACGGGATCTTGTCACGGTATCCGGTGGTGTTCGCGGCGAAGGCGGGCCTGCACACCGCGGGGAACCGCGTGGTGTTCGTCGACGGCTACGCCGGGGCTGGACGCTACGACGACGGTGCCCCCGGGTCACCGCTGCTGTTCATGCAGGCCGCCCAGTCGATGCGCGATCTTCGAGCGGTCAAGGCGGTATTCGTCGAGGCCGACGAGGTCAACTACCAGCACCTCAGCGAGCTGCTGGGCGAGACGGCACCGCCCGACGCGAACTACCTTCCACTCCATGGGGAACTTGGACGGCACCTACCCGCGATACTGCGCGACGCTCGGGGTGCGGCGCTGTTCGTGTTCCTAGACCCCTTCGGCACGGCGCTGGATCGTCACCAGCTGTGCAACTCGCTGCTGACGCAGGCCCGCCGAGAACCGACCGAGGTCCTGCTGCACTTCAGCGTGTCCACGGTCGCCCGGATCGGAGGCCTGGTCCGCAAGGCTCACCGCGCCAACCAACGGCTGACAGCTTCCGAGCGCAAGACCGTCGCTACCGTCGACCGCTTCCTCGGCGGCGACTGGTGGCACGCGACGTTCCGCGAGATCGCCAACGACCATGACGATGGCACCGCCAACCGCGCGGCCATGGAAGTCGCCGACCGCTACTGCCGGGAGATCGGCGAGCAGACCGGGTTCCGCGCGGTCCCGATCCCGGTCCAGCCCGCACCGCACCTGCTGCCCAAGTACGTGCTCGTACTGTTCACTCGCCATCAACACGGCCTATGGCACTTCGCATCCACCCTCGGCCTCGCCGGCCGCGACTGGATGGGCGCCTACCACGCCGCTGAGGCAAAACGGGCTGCGGCCAAGACCGTCGCGTACGAGGAGCGACATGGCCTGGAGCCGCTGTTCGAGTTCCCCGAGCCCGAGTTTGACCCGGACGCATACGAACAGTCGCACCGCGACGAGTGGATCGACACGCTCGCGGAAAACATCGCACGGCTTCCGCAGCAGTACGGCACCTTCCGACCCGTCGACCGCACCATCGAGATCTACGACAGTCTGATGGGCCAGGCTTGGGACAAACACGTGCGGGCCGCGGTGAAGAAGCTCTATGACGCGGGCATCACCACCAACGATGGCAAGAACAAGTTCTGGCTGCGGCCACTCGAGATCGTCGTACCGTCCCAGCACCCCGGACCGTCTCCTGACCAGCCGGTGATCTCCTCGTCCGCTCCAGAGGACGTCCGCCCCGAGTCGGCGTAGCGCAAGCGCGATGCCGGGTTCCTGCGCGGTCAACGACGCGCTGAACTGTGAATCTCGCGCGACGGCATCTCATCCCAGGTGCGGCCGTCGAGCAGCCGACCCCCCGCCTTCGGCGTCGGTCCGCCCCACTGCTTGAAGAAGAAGGGCACACCCGCCGCCCGGCACATGTCCCGCAGTCGCGCCGGCCATGCCGGGTCCATCGGCCTGGCACCAGGCCCGGACTCGCCGCCCACGATGACCCAGCTGATCCCGTCCAGATCGAGCCCGTCGAGCGGGCCGAGCAACGGCTCACACGACAGGAACCGGACCGCGGCCGGGACCTGCCGCAGCTCATCAACACGGTGCGCGACGCCCAGGTTTTCCACCGAGACGCCCATCCACACGTTCTCTGGCCATTGCAGCAGCGAGGCGAGCCGCCGCAGCCTCATCGCCCGTTTGGTGAGCACCTGGTAGGTGTGCTGCGGGGTCGCTGCCATCACCTCGAAGACCCGCGTCACGAACTCCGTGGGGACCCGGGCGTGGAACAAGTCGCTCATCGAGTTTACGAACACCACCCGCGGGTCACGCCAACGCAGCGGCGCCGTGAGCGTCTCTTCATGCACTGTCACGCCGAACCCGGGGCCACTGGTGCGCGGGTCGCCATCGTTCTGATACTTCGCTGAACCCATGCCCTTGAGCCGCCGAGCCAGGGTCAACGCGTAGCAGTGATCGCAACCGGCCGAGACTCGATCGCAGCCGGTGCTCGGGTTCCACGTGACCTCGGTCCACTCAATTCGTGACCGACCGCTCATCACCGTCACCGCCGTTCCTTCTGTGAGCACCGTAGGCGATCACGCCGCACACCTCGATTGCGCCACGCACGCGCCCGCGGGGACTCTGTGGACGCCAGGCGGGCTGCCGGCAGCCTCCCTCCCTTGTCGCTGGGTCACCAGCCTGATGATCCCGTTCGCGCTAGAGCCGGTAGCCGACCGACCCGAACCCGCTTCGGGCGTCCGATCTTCAACGAGCGGCCCACGCAGCGAGCTTCGTACCGGGCCCTAACGCGGGGCGCTCGACTTGCGACTGACTGTGCACCACGTGTGCTGGTGAATGGAGGGGCGCGTGAGTCAAGCACTGGGACGAACGCGCCCACGCGTCGCGAACCTGAACGGTGTCGCGGGCCGTCACGCATCGACGCTGCGTCCCGCCGACGGACCAGCCGCCCCGATCAAGGTGCAGCAGGTACTGGAGGTCGTTGGCCTCTTTCTTGCACCCGCGACAATGGTGACCGCCGTTCTCTACTGGTTCGGTTTCGAGCTGACTGTGGGACGGGTCGGCTGGTTTGGGCTGACCACCGGCGTCCTGGGCTTCTCAACGACCGACTACCTGATCCGCGGCACGGAGGCGGGCGTCGTTCCACTCGTCGTGTTGTTCTTCGCCGTCTTGGTTGGGGTTGCCGCGCACGGCGGGCTGGCCCGCCTCGCCGCTCGCCGCTATGACACACGCTGGTGTCGGCCAGCGCTGGCCATAACGCTCGTGGTGGGCGGACTCCTCTCCGCGGCCGGCTTCGCCGGGGCGTTCATCCCGCTCTCGTTTCCCGCCGACGGCTACCTCACGCCGCCCGCACTGCTCGCAACCGCGCCACTGTTTACTGTGCACGTTGGCCACCTACTACTCGGAGATGTAGATAGACGCTATTTCCGGGCCGCGGCCATTGCAGCCATCGGGCTCGCCGTGCTCGGCGTCTTCTGGGCGACCTCCCTCTATGCCGAAGCGCTAGGCCGCGGCCGAGGACAACAGTTGGCAAACGATCTCGGATCACTGCCGGCGGTCACCGTCTACAGCGAGCGCTCCCTCGCCCTTCACACTGTTCCGAGTAAACCGCTTGCCGCGAGCGAAAGCGGGCGCTACACGCGCCAATACTCCGGCCTGCGGCTGCTCCTCTTCTCCGGAGGGAAGTACTTCCTCCTGCCTGACACGTGGACCCAGGACGGGGGCACGGTCGTGATCCTTGCCGACACCGCGGAGCTACGCGTGGAAATCGGTCCTGGGGGTTGAGATGCATCGTGCAGTGCCTGTGCTACTGATGGCGTTATCGCTCGCATGCGCGTGTGATAACGCCCCCTACGCTTCCACGGAAGATCATTCGCCAATGATAACTCGGGCGAACTCGACTCCTGGAGTAGATGGGTCGGCCGGGATCAGGCAATCGCCTGAGAATGGCGAATCAGACATTGGCGCCGCGACGCCGGGCGACATTGCATCAGGCCGCAACAATTCGCCGCCCCGAAACGACGATTCACCTAGGATTGATCGGTCGGTCGAAGAGGGTGAGCGACCGCCGCCAGTGGAATCCAACAACGTAGCGATAGGCATTGCTGGCCGTGGCGCTAGTAATGACGTTCAATACAATGAGGCGTTTGAGGTCACCGCCAAGGCGCCCGACGTAGTTCGCTCAGTATCCATATCTGACACATCGGTATTCCGCCTCGATCCGACCGACTGTATCGATGCCGCGATCGGCCCGGACTCATCTTGCCTAATCCGCATCTACTGGGCTGCGCCCTCAGTGGGCATTTTTCGCAAAACCGTCGTCGTCGAGGTAGTCGCGGACAGCGGTACTGCATCGAAGACACACGAAATTGTTAGCACGCCACCGGCGACACGTGACCCACACGAAGACTCCGACACTCAGATATCAGTAG
Source organism: Pseudonocardia adelaidensis (assembly GCF_039543345.1). Taxonomy (NCBI): domain Bacteria; kingdom Bacillati; phylum Actinomycetota; class Actinomycetes; order Pseudonocardiales; family Pseudonocardiaceae; genus Pseudonocardia; species Pseudonocardia adelaidensis. The sequence continues at coordinate 56,597 of NZ_BAABJO010000032.1, forward strand.
ACCCGCCGGTCAACAGCAGCCCCGACGTGTCCATGCCGGACGCTTCTGTCTCGGAGGACGGAGGCGAGGCAAACCATTCCGGTGGAGAGATGTCCGGAAAGAACCGCCCCGGCTCCAAGGATGACCAGTCGAACGATACTGGCCCGAACGTTTCCCCGCAGCGCGAAGCCGACTCGGATGAGTCAGGTTGACCGTCGCGGCTCATGCGGCTTCGCCACAAGCTGAACGCCTCTCGCCGGCGCGACGGACGTTCCGATCGCGCCTCGAGCGCCCTGCGAGTCGCTCTCGACGAGATGGCGGCGAACATTGTGGGCCGGACCATGCATGCCCGCAGTTGCTCTCGCTGCTCGAACGCCTAAGACGTCGGCCGCGGGGTGCGGGTGGCCAAGTAGTAGAGCAGCGGGACCAGCGCGCCGCTGCCCAGAAGCTGGCCGCGCCGCGCCAGCTCTGGGATGCGATCGAGGGGCACCCACTCGACGCGGCCCACCTCCTCAGTGTCGGTCGGCTCGCCGACCCGCTCCGCCTGGCGCCACAGGTAGACCGACATATGAGCGGTGGCGTTGCCGGGTAGCGGCTCGAACCCGATCAGCTCCTCCGGAGGGCCGACCGGGGACCAACCCGACTCCTCGAAAGCCTCCCTCACCGCGGTGGCGGCCGGGTCCTCGCCGTCCTCGACCAGCCCGCCGAGCAGCTCGTACCCCCACTGGTCCGTGGGGAAGCGGTAGCGGTGCAGCATGAGCACGGTGTCGGCATCCTCATCGACGATCATGGCGACGGCGATCCGTCCGAAGTGGACAACGTGGTAGTCCCACCGCTCGCCGTTCGGCGCCTCGACGTCGACGAGCCCCAAGCGAACCCACGGGCTGCTCTCGTAGATCGTCTTCTCGCCGAACGTGCGCCACGCTCCATGCTCGTCCGCCACACAGCGCACAGTAGGAGCATCCGGGGCGCGCAGCATCGGATGACTGACCGCGCGGGGCGAGGTCAGCGCAAGATCGCCGATATCGGCGCGAGACCGCAACGGTGCGCTGTGGTACGACGCCACCGACCAGTGAGAACCAAGCTGTCTGCCATCATCTCGCTGGTGATCCGCTGCGGAACCCTGGAGTCGTAGAGGTGCGTGACCGCACGCTGGAAGGGCACTGGTGGTTGCCAGGCCGAGAAGACCACAAGATCGCCGGAATCCTGACCTACGACGGATCCGAGCCGAGTCTGCGGCTCCTGGGCGCCATCAGGGAGTCTGACGAACAGGCGCCCGGCGGCTTGTCGATGGAACCGGCGGCAGATGTTCCACTTATCCGCGGCGCCTGTGACGGCAAGGCAGTGACACTGCTGGACTGTCACGAACGCCGCTTTCGTACCGGGCTCGGTGGGATCGACAGCTGGCGGCAGACGCTGCGTGCCCGGCTCATGCTCGTCGGCGTCTGGCTAGAAGAGCCCGAGGAGCAGTTCTTCGACAGAATCGTCATCGGGATCGATCACCTTCTGCCCTGGTCGAAGGAGTCCGGTCTCGACCGCGGGTTTGAGCAGGTCGACGGCCGCGCTAGCTCAGTCACGGCCAGCTGGAAACAGGTAGAGTCGCTCACAACGCACGTTGAAGGCGCATCGATTCAGCTGCGCCTCAGCGGCTCGACCGGGGAAGACGCCCGCGCTGGCCGCACGGTCGAGTCGATCACGGAGCGAGCCCACCTAGTGGTGACTGTTCCCGGGTCGCGCGGCGCACAGGATTTGATCACGAAGTGGACGAAGCCGTTTCAAGACCTCCTCACCCTGGCTATGGATACGCCCTGCGGCCTGCATGACATCAGCCTGATCCGCACCAAGCCGGCGCAGCCCACGCCTCCCGACACAGACACGACGCCAGCCCACCCCCTGGTGGTGGAGGCATACCTCGCACCGCTCTACAGGGCACAGCCCGACGACAAGGCAGTTGCCAGCCATCGGGCGCTCTTCACACTCAAGGACCTCGCATTCGCTGATCTTCTGCCCAGGTGGTTCAAGGTGATGGATCGCCTCGGGCCCGTGATCGGCATGCTTCTTGGCCAGCGCTACATGGGCAAGTCCTTCGTGGAGAACCGGCTGATCACGGCGGTCGCAGCTGCCGAAGGACTCCACCGTCGGCTGTTGCCCGAGAGTAGGTACGTGTCTCGCGCAGAGTTCGAGACGATGCGGACCGCACTCATCGCGGCGATATCCCCCGAGCACGAGGAGTGGCTCACCAGTCGACTTTGGAACGAGCCGAGTCTCAAGCAGCGGCTGATGCAGCTGGTAGACCGGCTGGGGACCGAGGTTGTCGAGCCATTCATGCCTCGGTCGAACCGGTGGGCGAGAGCGGCCACAGATGCGAGGAACGTGTTGGTGCATCGCTTCGACGTCGATGAGCCTGAGGAGCCGCTCACCGGTCCAGCGATGTATGCCCTTGCAGAGCTGACGGCAGCCGTGATCACCTTGATTCTCCTTAAGGAGATCGGCCTCGACACCTCGCAGCTCACACGCCTCACAAGACAGCATCATTCCTTCCGCTGGCTCCGGGAGAAGGCGCCAGAGCATCTTCCGAAGGTCCTCGCGAGGTAGTGAGAACATAGAACACCTAGGAGGTTCGACCAGCGTCGAGAGGGAAATCCGCCCTACCCACCAGTTTCATTGATTCGGTTGGACCTCGCGCGGGCGGCCGTGAAGACAGCCGCATTCGCGCGTCAGGATCGACTCTGCTAGGTCGTCGGGCGCTTCGGCAGGCGAGACCCGAGCAGCTCCGCGGCTTTCCGGTCCGACGCCGCGACCCATGCCGCGTACACGCGCAGCGTTGTAGCTCCCCCACCGCCATGGCCGAGACGACCGGCGACCGTACGGAGATCGACACCCGCCGAGAGCAGCTCGGTTGCCGAGTAGTGGCGGAGGGCATGCAGGTGCGTGTCGATCCCCAGCCGCTCCGCCATGTCCTTGTAGCGGCTCGACACCGCGTGCGGCGAGTACGGCTTGCTGTGGTCGGGGGCCCTCACGCTCGTGAACACGTACGTCTGCTCCGAGAACGGTCCGCCGAGATCCGCAAGTCGAGCCTGAACCCGAGCCCGGTGCTCGCGCAGGAGTGCCACCGTCTCCGAGTCGAGCGCGATGCGCCGCATCTGGTGGGTCTTGGTGTCCTTCTCGACGCCGACGCCCTTGTGCAGGGTGTAGGCGCGCCGGATCTCGATCGTCTCGCCGTCGAGATCGACATGTCGCCACCGGAGTGCGCACACCTCGCCGCGCCGGATGCCCGTCGTCATGACGAGCCACACCAGCGTTCCCCAGTCGTCGTCCATCTCGAACGCGGCATCGAGCAGGCGGGCGGCGTCGACCGCCGACGGCGGGTCGGGCTCCGGTGCCTTCTGCCGCGGGCGCTGAGCGACCCGTGCGGGGTTCGACGCGATCCACTCCCACCGCAGGGCGGCCGACAGGGCGGCGCTGATGATCGAGTGGATCTGCCGCACCGTGGACGCCGCCATCGGGCGGCAGACATGCGGGCGGCACTTCGTCTTCCCGCAGTCGTGTTCTGCGTCGTCGGAACGATGTTCGACGAACGGGCGGCCGTCGCAGCGCACGCGGCAGCGGCGCAGCTCGCCGTACAGCTTCTCCAGCGTCCGCGCGGTGAGCCGGTCGGCCGCCACGTCGCCCATCGCGGGCACGATCGTGCGGTCGATGTAGCCGACGTACGTGCGCCGCGTCGCGTCCTCCAGCTCGGCCGTCCGCAGCCACTCGGCGAGCACGTAGGAGAGCGCCACCGTGGACGTCGGGGCGCGCTGCGCGTCCACCTCGGCGAGCAGCTTGGTCAGCACCTTCTGCGCGCGCTTCTCGGCAGCCCGGTCCGTGCCCCGCACAGTCTCATTGCGGTACAGGCGGCGGCCGGAGACCGGATCGTCGCCGGCGTAGACACGCACGCGCAGCGAGTTGCCGCGCTTCTCGATCCGGCCCCGCTTGCGGCTCTCAGCGTCCTGACCAGGCATGTTTCGGATGCCACTCGCACCCAAACCCGCACCCGGGCGCTCGAAGTTGATCGTTGGACGACTAAATTAGCTGGTCAGAGGTGGGGCGGGTGGGACTCGAACCCACGACCTGACGGATTATGAGTCCGCTGCTCTAACCAGCTGAGCTACCGCCCCGGCCCAGCGAGGCTACCGAACCCCCGCGGCCACGAGGACCTCAGCCGCCGTGATCGACCAGCACCCGGCTGCCGCTGTCCCCACCCTCCCGCGCCCCGGTCGGTGACCAAGGCGGATGGTCGCTCCCAGAGATCAACTCGCCACCATCTCCCCTTGATCAACGACGCGGGCGGGCGCACAGCGGCCAGGCCGTCGTCACGCGCCCGCGCGTCCGAGCCGGGAAGCACCATGAGCCGCGTTCCCCGCGGTCGGGCGGGCCGGGACCACCGGGCGCGCGGTGACACCGCTCCGAAGCTTGTCCGGCAGGAGCGGTCCGGGCGGCATAGGGTGCCCGCACCGCCGGGCCGAGCCGCGGACGGTGTGCAAGCGGTCGATGAACAGTGGGAGGGGGTCGCGGGTGAGTCTCTGGCAGTACATCGCCGAACGGTGGGACCGGCTGTCGTTGCAGGCCTGGCTGCACGTCAGCGGAGTCGTCCAGTGCACGATCCTCGCGGCGGTGATCGGGGTCGCCGTCGGGATCATGGTGTACCGCAGCCCGGCGGGGTCGGCGATCGCCACGGCCTTGTCCAGCACGGTCCTGACGATCCCGTCCTTCGCCCTGCTGGGCCTGCTGATCCCGATCGTCGGGCTGGGTGTGACGCCCAGCGTCATCGCGCTGACCCTGTACGGCCTGCTGCCGATCGTGCGCAACACGATCGTCGGGCTGGCCGGGGTGGATCCCGCGGTCGCCGACGCCGCGAAGGGCATCGGGATGGGGCGGGCGGGTGTGCTCACCCGCGTCGAGCTGCGCCTCGCGTGGCCCGCGATCCTCACCGGGATGCGCGTCTCGGCGCAGATGCTGATGGGCATCGCGGTGATCGCCGCCTATGCCAAGGGCTTCGGGCTGGGCTCCGAGGTGTTCTCCGGCCTGACGCGCGCCGGCTCGGCCAACTCGCTCAACCAGGCGCTCGCCGGGACGCTCGGCGTCGTCGTCCTCGCCCTGATCCTCGACGGGATCTTCGTGTTGATCTCCCGTCTGACCGTCCCGAGGGGGATCCGTGACTGAGACCATCGAGCAGCCGACGGAACGGGGCGTCTGCGGCGCCGAGATCCGCCTGGACAAGGTGACCAAGAAGTACCCGAACACCTCGGCCCCCGCGGTCGAGGAGTTCACCATGACCATCCCCGCGGGGAAGGTGATCGTGTTCGTCGGCCCGTCGGGCTGCGGCAAGACCACGACCATGCGGATGATCAACCGGATGGTCGAGCCGACGTCCGGCACGATCACCATCGATGGCGAGGACGCGCTGCACATCGACCCCGACCAGCTGCGCCGCACCATCGGCTACGCCATCCAGCAGGCCGGGCTGTTCCCGCACTACACCGTCGCGCAGAACATCGCCGTGGTGCCCGGGCTGCTCAAGTGGGACAAGAAGCGGATCGCCGACCGCGTCGAGGAGATGATGGACCTCGTCGGGCTGGACCCCGCGACGTTCGCCCACCGGCTGCCGCGCCAGCTCTCCGGCGGCCAGCAGCAGCGCGTCGGGGTGGCCCGGGCACTCGCCGCCGACCCACCCGTCCTGCTGATGGACGAGCCGTTCGGTGCCGTCGACCCGATCACCCGCGGCAACCTGCAGGACGAGCTCATGCGCCTGCAGTCCGAGCTGGGCAAGACGATCGTGTTCGTCACGCACGACTTCGACGAGGCCGTGAAGCTCGGCGACAAGATCGCCGTGCTCGGGGACCGCTCGACCATCCAGCAGTACGACACCCCGGACGCGATCCTCGCCAACCCCGCCACCGACACGGTCGCCGGGTTCGTCGGCGCGGGCGCCTCGCTCAAGCAGCTCACCCTGATGCGGGTGCGCGACGTCGAGATCGACACGAGCGAGGTGCTCGCGGTCGGCGACCACGAGCGCCCCGCCGCCGTCGCCGAGAAGCTCGCGAAGGCGGGCCGGACCTATGCACTCGTCCTCGACGCGCGACGGCGCCCGCAGCGCTGGGTGCACGTCCGGGAGCTGCCGGGCAGGCAGTCCCTCGACGGCGTGGGCAAGCCGGTCGGCGACTCCGTGTCGATGCAGTCCACGCTGCAGGACGCGCTGGAGGCGATCCTCACCGAGGGCGGCCGGACGGTCGTCACGGGCAACCGCGGCGAGCTGCTCGGCACGATCGACATCGGCACCGTCACGAGCGTGATCGCGAACGTCCGTGAGGAGCACGGCGCATGACGGCCGCGGTGGAGGGCCTGCCCGGCGTCAGCGGTACGCGGCCGGTCGGGCAGCGACCGAACGTCGCGCTGCGGTCGGACCGGCTGCGGCTGTTCATCCAGCCGGTCGCGGTCGTGCTGATCGTCGGCGCTGTGGTCGTCTGGGCGCTGAGCGGCGAGCTCAGCGCGAACGAGCGGGAGACGCTCAACCTCCCGACGATCCTCGGCCTGACCGGCCAGCACGTGCTGATCACGGTGGTCGTGAGCGCGCTCGTGGTGGTGATCGCGGTGCCGCTCGGCATCGCGCTGACGCGGCCGCGCCTGCGCTGGTTGAGCCCGGTGTTCCTGGCCATCGCGAACATCGGGCAGGCCGCGCCCGCGCTGGGCGTGATCGTGCTGTTCTTCCTGTGGTCCGGGATCGAGGGCCTCTGGGCGGTGGCGATCCCACTGGTCTTCTACACGTTGCTCCCGGTGCTGCGGAACACGATGGTCGGCATCCAACAGGTGGACGCGTCGTTGATCGACGCCGGGCGCGGCATCGGGATGTCCGCATGGGGCGTGCTGATGCGGGTCGAGCTGCCGCTGGCGGTCCCGCTGATCCTGGCCGGCCTGCGGACGGCGCTGGTGCTCGCCGTCGGCACCGCGACCCTGGCCTTCTTCGTCAACGGGGGCGGGCTCGGCGAGCTCATCGACACCGGCTACAAGCTGCAGCTCAACTCCGTCATGTACGTCGGGGCGGCGCTGGCCATCGGGTTGGCGCTGCTCGTCGACTGGGTCGGCGGGATGGCCGAGCGCTGGCTCGCACCGAGGGGGGCGGCATGAGCGAGCTTGCGAGCGAATCAACGTCACAGCGCCCCGCGCGAAGCGCCGGCCGAGCGCAGCGAGGCCGAGCGGTGAGCAGGCCCGCCACGGCGCTGGTGGCCGCCGCGATGCTCGTCCTGTCGAGCTGTGGGCTGAGCCAGAACACCGCGGTCCCGTTCACCGTCACCCCCGGCACCATCGCCCCGGTCCCGGGACTGGAGGACGTGACGATCACGGTGGGGTCCAAGGACTTCACCGAGCAGATCCTCGTCGGGTACATGGCCGAGCTGGCCCTGTCGGCGGCGGGGGCGGACGTGCGGGACCTGACCAACATCCAGGGGTCGTCGAACTCCCGGCTCGCCCTCCAGACCGGGGACATCGATCTGACCTGGGAGTACACCGGGACGGGATGGATCAACTACCTGGGCCACACGGACCCGATCCCCGACGAGCAGGCGCAGTACGAGGCCGTCCGCGACGAGGACCTGCAGAAGAACGGGCTGCGGTGGCTACCGTACTCCCAGCTGAACAACACCTACGCGTTCGGCGTGACGGAGGCCTACGCGCAGGAGCACGGCCTGCGCACGACCTCGGACATGACGGCGTTCCTGCAGCAGAACCCCGACCAGGCCGTGTTCTGCGTGGAGACCGAGTTCGCGAGCAGGCAGGACGGACTGCCGGGGGTGCAGGCGACCTACGGCTTCCCGACCACCGAGGTGAAGACCTTCGGCACCGGCGCCATCTACGCGGGCATCGCGAACGGCACCTGCAACTTCGGTGAGATCTTCACGACCGACGGCCGGATCGCCGGGCTGAACCTGCGCGTGCTGGAGGACGACAAGCGGTTCTTCCCGCAGTACAACATCTGCGTGGTCCTCCGGGAGGAGCTCTACCGGCGCCACCCGGAGATCGAGCAGGTCATGCAGCCCGTCGCGATGGCGTTGAACAACGAGGAGATGATCGAGCTGGGGAAGAAGGTCGACGTGGACGGCGACGACCCCGGCATCGTCGCCCGCAACTGGATGATCTCCAAGGGGTTCATCGGCTCCGACACCGCCTGAGCGGCCCGTCCGTCAGTGGGCGGTGAGGGCGTGGGCGCGCTTGCGCGCGTCCTTGGCCAGCCCGCCGGCCTGGTGGGCGACCTCGCTGCCCACCGCGGAGGCGCGGGCGGCGACGTCGTGGCCGAGCTTGCTCGCCAGCCCTGGGGCCTTGTCCAGCCGCTTCTGCAGGTCGGCCGTCCGCTTCGCGGCGCGCTTCTGCAACTGCGCGCTGCGCTTCGCGGCGGCCTTCTGCAGGTGGGCGCCGCGCTTGTCGGCCATCTTCTGCAGCTTGGCACCGCGCTTCTCCGCCCGCTTGCGGGCCTTGGCGGCGCGCCGCGACACGTCGGCCGCGATCTCCTCCACCCGGGACGTCAGCTCCGAGCCGGCCCGCGACGCGCGTGAGGAGACGGCAGCGCCGGTGGCCGGGGCGAGCCCGGCCAGCCCGGCGGCGAGGCCCGCGACCGTGCCACCTGCCTGGGTCGCGGAGCCGGAGAGCTTGCCGCCCGCGTCGTGCACGACGCCGGTGACGCGCCCGGTGGCGTCGGCCGCGGCGCCGGTCACCGCGCCCGCCTGCATCGCGGCGAGCTTCGCCGCCCTGCGGCCGCGCCACCCGATGGACGGCTTGCCCTCGGTGTCGGCGGCGGCGATCAGCAGGCCACCGAACATGCTGACGTTCTTCAGGAAGTGGATCTGCTGCTCCTGCTTGCGCGCCGGGTCGGTCTCCTCCCAGAACCGGTGGCCGGCCAGGGTGGACGGGACCAGCGTCGCCGCGAGCGCGGTGGCGGCGAGCCGGGGGAACCTGCCGAACGCGAGCATCGTCCCGGCGACGATCTTCACCCCGGCGTCGATCTTGACCAGCATCTCCTCGTCGGGGCGCTGCTGGACCGGGGCGACCTCGACGACCTTGTCGACCGCCGGGGCCACCGCGTCGAGGACGGGCTTGGCGGCCTGCGCGTGCGCCGCCGGGGCCCGGAGGGCGTTGATGCCACCCTGGATGAACAGGGCGGCGAGCATGGGTCGGGCGACTCGTCGAAGGAGCATGTCGAGCGCATCCCCGCGAAAGACCGTGTCCAAACGCCGGATCGACCGTTCGCTGTATCGATCAATCGGTGGTGACATCATGCGAGGGTGATGACCCCCAGGCTGGCCATCGGGCTCGACATCGGCGGCACCAAGATCGCGGGTGCGGTCGTCGACGAGCACGGCACGGTGGTGGCGGAGCTCGTGGAGCCGACTCCGGAGGAGTCCGACGCCGAGTCGGTCACGGCCGTGCTGCTCTCGCTGATCGAACGGCTCAGGGCGGACCACGACGTCGTCACGATCGGGGTCGGCGCCGCGGGGATCGTCGAGTGGCCCGCGGGCAGGATGCTGTGGGCCCCGAACAACGCCTACCGCGACTGGCCCGTACGCGAGCAGCTGGAGAAGGTCACCAACCTCCCGGTCACCGTCGACAACGACGCCAACGTCGCCGCGCTGGCCGAGGCCCGGCTCGGGGAGCCGTACCCGAACATGGTGCTGGTGACGGTCGGCACCGGCATCGGCGGCGGACTGGTGATGGACGGCGGGATCTACCGCGGGCCCACCGGCCTCGGCGCCGAGCTGGGCCACATCATCCTCAACCCGGACGGCCCGCGCTGCGGCTGCGGCAACCACGGTTGCTTCGAGGCGTTCGCGTCGGGCACGGCACTGACGCGAATGGCGCGCGAGGCCGCCGAGGACGACCCGGACGGCCTGATCGCCCGGATCGGCGCCGACGACGGCGAGGTCACGGGGCACACCGTACTGAAGGCCGTGCACCAGGGCGACGAGGTCGCGAAGGCGCTGTTCGCCCGGCTCGGCCGCTGGCTGGGAGTCGGTATCGCGTCGCTGGCGAACATCTTCGAGGTCGACGCCGTGGTCGTCGGGGGCGGGCTGGTCGAGACCGGCGAGCTGCTGCTCGGGCCCGCCCGGGCCACGGCGCGCGAGTACGCCTACGCCCCCACCGCTCGCGGCGTCCCGCCCGTCGTCCCGGCGACGTTCGGCGGCGACGCGGGCAAGATCGGCGCGGCCCTGCTCGCGCTCGACCACGCCTGAGGCGGACGGCGACGCGCCTGGTCACTCACTAGGGTGGTGCCGTGCCCCTGGTCCTCGGCCCTGTGCTGCGCCATGTCGGTGAGACGACGGCGTCGATCTGGGTCCAGACCGAGCGGGCGGCCACGGTGTCGGTGCTCGGGTGCAGCGCACGGACGTTCGAGGTGGCCGGGCACCACTACGCGCTCGTGCCGGTCACCGGGCTCGAGCCGGGTGACCGGGTTGCCTACGAGGTGGAGGTCGACGGCGAGCGGGTCTGGCCGCCTGCCACGAGCCCGTTCCCGCCGAGCGTCATCCGCACGCGCGGGGGCGGCGAGGCGCGGCAGCGGGTCGTCTTCGGGTCGTGCCGCTACGCCAAGGTGGTCGACCAGAAGCTCTCGGCCGAGCTCGGCATCGACGCGCTCGACGCGTACGCGGCGCGCATGGCGAACCTGCCGCACGAGGAGTGGGCCGACACGCTCCTGCTGCTCGGCGACCAGGTGTACGCCGACGAGCTGACGCCCCGCAACCGCCGCCGGATCGCCGTGCGGTCGGACCGGCACCCGGACTGGCCGGACGACGAGATCGTCGGCTTCGACGAGTACGTGGGGCTCTACGGCGACTCGTGGACCGACCCGGAGATCCGCTGGCTGCTGTCCACGGTGCCCACCGCGATGATCTTCGACGACCACGACGTGCGCGACGACTGGAACACCTCGGCCAGCTGGCGTGCCGAGATGCAGGAGAAGCCGTGGTGGCGCGAGCGGATCCGCGCCGCGCTCGCCTCCTACTGGGTGTACCAGCACATCGGCAACCTGGCTCCGGACGACCTCGCCTCGGACGCCGACTACCGCAAGGTCGTGGAGCACGGCGGCGACACGTGGCCGCTGCTGGTGGAGCTCGCCGACCGGGCGGACACCGAGACCGACGGCGAGAAGGGCGCGCGGTTCAGCTTCCGCTGGGACCTCGGGCGAAGCCGCCTGCTGATGATCGACTCCCGGAACGGCCGGATCCTCGAGGGTGGCCGGCACCTCATGCTGGGCGAGTCCGAGTTCTCGTGGCTCGAAGACCAGGCCGCGGCCGCGGGCGACGTCGACCACCTCCTGATCGCGACGTCGGTGCCGTGGCTGCTGCCGCACGCGATCGGCGACCTCGAGACCGTCAACGAGATCGCCGCGGCCCGCCCCGGCCGGCGGGGGCGGATCGCCGAGAGCGTCCGCCGGGCCGCCGACCTCGAGCACTGGGCGGCGTTCCGCACCTCGTTCGACCGGTTGACGGCGATGATCGGCCGCGCGGCCGGGAGCGGGGTCGCCACCGTGAGCGTGCTGTCCGGCGACGTCCACCACAGCTATGCCGCGCTGGCCGACCTGCCGGGGGCACCGCCCGCCCGGGTCCACCAGCTCACCTGCTCCCCGGTGCACAACAAGATCCACTGGTTCGTGCGGCCGGGGTTCCGGCTCGCGTGGTCCCGCGCCGCCCGCCGCTTCGCCGAGCGGTGGGCGCTGCGCGCCGGTGCCGCGCCCAAGCCGCTGTCGTGGCGGCGCCTGCTCGGACCGCTGTTCGGAAACACGATCGCCACGCTCGACCTGCACGGGCGTCGCGCGGAAGCGATCTTCGAGCAACCGCGCTCGTCCGCGTCGCTCGTCGAGCGCGCCCGCCTCGACCTCACGAGCACCGACCTCACGAGATGAAGGGGATCACCGGATGACGGCCACCGCCACCGAAGCACCCTCCGCGATCGCCGGCCAGACCGTCGTACTGCGTCCCACCACTCCCGAGCACGTGCCGGTGTTCCTCGCGATCCTGCGCCACCCCGAGATCGCCCCCTGGTGGGGCGGCTACGACCTGGAGCGGGTGCGGCGCGAGCTGCTCGGGCCGCAGTGCTACGCGATCGAGCTCGCGGGCGAGGTGGTCGGTCTGATCCTCTACCGCGAGGAGAACGACCCCGACCACCGGCACGCGGCGCTCGACCTCGCGCTGCACCCCGACCACCAGGGCCAGGGCCTCGGCTGCGACGCGCTGCGGGCGATGGTGCGGTTCCTGTTCCGGACCCGCGGCCACCACCGCGTCACCATCGACCCGGCAGCGCACAACGAGCGGGCGATCCGCAGCTGCGCCCGCGCCGGGTTCGAGCCCGTCGGCGTGATGCGCAGCTACGAGCGGTCGACGGACGGCGGGTGGCACGACTGCCTCCTCATGGACCTCCTCGACGACGACCCTCCGTCGTAGCGCGCGAGCCGCTCTCCCAGAGCGGTCCGGCCACGAACCAGATCCCGACGACCACCCAGAGCCGCGATATCCACGAGGACAGCTGCCCGGACTGCTCCGGCGTCGCGACGAACAGGATGAGCGCGCCGAGCACCGCTGAAGCGATCGCGGCGGCCACGACCACGCGGCTCCACTCCCGCCACAGGGACGCGACGCGCTCCGGCGTGCCCTTCGCCGGCCGCACCGGCGGCGGGCCACCCGCGAAGCGGTGCGCGAACCGCACGTCCGCCCACCGCACGATGCTCGGCCCGAACGCCACGCTGAACCCGAGGTACACCGCGGCGAGCCCGTGCACGGACCGCGGCTCGGCGCCCCGCAGGAGATCCAGCGTCACGGCGACGACCAGCACGACGTCGAGCAGCGGGATCGCGGCCAGCAGGAGCGTGCTGAGCGTGCGCAGCCGCAGCAGGTAGCGGGCGACCAGACCGAGCCCGAGCAGGACCCACAGTCCGACCTCGCACCCGAGGATCAGGGCGACGATCGGGTTCTCCCGTACCAGCTGCACCACGTTCTCCACTGCCCGGACGCTAGGTCGAGGGCCGGGCCGGGGAATCCCGAGAAGTGCCGAGATCCGCGTCGGCGGAAAGGATGACGCGGGGTGCGGTCAGAAGGGGGTGCGTTCCAGCCAGGTGCGCCAGGCCGCCGCGTCGCCGAGCACCTGCAGGCGCGGGTCGTCGGCCGGGATCCGCCGCATCACAGCCTGCAGGAGATCGGCAGCGCTCCCCCGCACCGCGACGGCTCCCTTGCCGTGCCCGTGCTCCCAGGCGACCCGGCCGCCCTCGGACCGCACCAGCCACTCCCCGCTCGCGAGGCCGTCGTCGGTGGCGTGCAGGTGCAGGGTCGCGCCGTCGGGGAGCATCGGCCCGGCGTCCGGGACGGGGCGGGAGGCGAGGATGTCGAGCCACTCGGAGACGCCGTCGGCCGCGAGCTCGGCCTCGACCAGGAACGGCACGCCCAGGGCGATCGCGGCGTCGGCGCGGTGCACCGTGGACTCGTGCAGCCGACGCCGGATCCACCAGGCGGCGGGCTTGGGGCCGGTGAACGTCCACACCGGGGCGTCGGGGCCCGTGCGGGCCACCTCGTCGATCAGCATCCGGGCGCTGTCGGCGAGCCAGCCGACCGGGTCGTCGGCGGGCGGTTTGCCGTCCGGCACCGTGCGGATGTCGACCCGCGCATCGGCCCGGTCCCGCACGATCTTCGCGGCCCACCGGTCGCCGCGGCCCACGTGTGTGAGCAACTGCCGGAGCACCCAGCCCGGACACGTCGGGACGGGCGTCTCGGGATCGGCCGTGGTCAGGAGTTCACCCAGTCGACTGTTCTGGTCGACAAGTGCACCCTCGTGGTTCATACCCTGACGCTAGACCTTTAGGGGTAGCGGGGGTGGGCGCATGGCTGAAGACCGGACCGGGTAGGAAACTCATATGGCGCCAGAGAAACGGGAATGGTCGGTCCCCGGCCCGATCCGGGCCCTACTGTGGTGGCCCGGTGTCGCGTTCGTGCTGGTCATGGTCGCGCCGGAGTCCGCAGCCGTGGGCATCGCCGCCTCCGGGGCCGTGCTCATGCTGCTCGGCGCCGTCGTCCCGATGGCGCTCCGGCGCCTCCGCCGGTCCCGTCCCGCGCCCCGCGGCATCGACGACCGCCCCACGGTGGAGCTGCCCACCGTCGAGCTCCCGCCGGTCGAGCGCGTCGCCTGAAGCTCATCGGAACCGGCCGCACCGCCGACGTCTACGCCCTCGACGACCGCAGGGTGCTGCGCCGCTACCGCGAGCACGGCCGCGGGGAGGTCACGCGCGAGGCCGCGGCGATGGCGCACGTCACCGCCCACGGCTTCCCCGCGCCCCGGGTGTTCACCGCCGCCGGCACCGACCTCGTGATGGAGCGGCTGTACGGCCCGGTCCTCCTGGACGCCGTCGCCGCGGGCGACCACGACGTCCACGACGCCGGCCGCGTGCTCGCCGACCTGCACGGCAGGCTGCACGCCCTCCCGCCCCGGCCCGGCGCCCCCGGCGAACGGCTGCTGCACCTCGACCTGCACCCCGCCAACGTCGTGCTCACCGCGAGCGGGCCGGTGCTGATCGACTGGACGAACGCCGCCGACGGGCCGCCCGGGCTCGACGTCGCCCTCTCCGCGGTGATCCTCGCCCAAGCCGCGGTGGAACCCGGCCACGAGTACGCCGGCGTGGCGGCGGAGATGCTCACGGCGTTCCTCGGCGCCGCCGAGGAGGACCCGCTCCCCATGCTCGACGGCGCCATCGCGCGGCGGGCCGCCGACCGCTCGCTCAGCGAGGCGGAGGTCGCCCTGCTCGCCGACGCCGCCGCCCTCGTCACGGCGGCGGCGACGTAGCGCTGGTCCGGAACTCCGCCCGGTCACCTGATCTGCTCCGCCAGCGCGACGATGATCCCCGCGGGGCCGCGGAGGTAGCACATCAGGAAGCTCTCGAACCGCACCAGCTCGCCGAGGAGCTCAGCGCCGTGGCCGCGCAGGCGGGTGAGGACGTCCTCGATGTCGTCGACCGCGAACATGACGCGGTGCAGGCCCAGCGTGTTCGCCGGAGCGCACCGGTCACCCCGTGGACCCGACGGCGTCTGGTACCTGATCAGCTCGAGCCGTCCGTGGCCGTCCGGGGTGCGCATCATCGCGATGTCCGACCGGACTCCCCCGAGCCCGACGATGCGGTCCACCGCGCCGCCCTCGACCGTCGTCCTGCCGTCCAGCTCGAGTCCGAGCTCGGTGAAGAACGCCACGGCGGCCGCGAGGTCGTCGACGACGATGGCGACGTTGTCCATCCGTTCGATCGTCCCGCGCCGGGGCCGGAGGTCCTGCTGATCGGTGTCGTCCATGGTGATCTCCTGTCGGGTTCGGCCGTGCGTGTCCAGCCGCGCCGGCGTTCCCTCTGCCGTTGCGGCCGATGGTCGCCACGGGGACGGAGCCGGGCGCGGCGCCTCGACACGGGGTGGTGGTCGGGTCAGCCGCCGCGGCGCCACGTCAGGTGCGTGACGTGCGGTGTGGTGCGGCTCGACACCGGGACGTAGGCCTGCTCGGCCACGCCCTCGAAGACGCGGATCCCGGTGCCGACCACGAGCGGTGCGACGTGCAGGCGCAGCTCGTCGACGAGACCGGCGCGCAGGTACGCGTTGAGCGTGGTGGGGCCGCCCGCGATCGCGACGTTCCGGTCGCCCGCGGCATCGCGCGCGAGCTTCAGCGCGGCCTCGACGCCCTCGGTCACGAAGGTGAAGCGCGTGCCGCCCTCCATCTCGACGGGCTGCCGCGGCCGGTGCCCGAGCACGAACACCGGCGCCTGGTAGGGCGGGTTGGGGCCCCACCAGCCGGTCCAGTCGAGATCCCACTCGCCCCGGTCGGGGCCGAACATGTGGCGGCCCATGACGAACGCCCCTGCGTCGTGCATCGCGGCGAACTCGGCGGCGTGGTCGTCGGCGTGCTCGATCAACCAGTCGTGCAGGCGGAACCCGACCTCGGCGCCCATGGGGTGCTCGGCGGACTGGTCGTGGCCCGCGGCGGTGCCGTCCATCGAGACGGCGAGATCGGCGGTCACCAGCGGCATGTCGGCTCCTCGGTCCTGCGGAACCCCGGGACCGTCCCGGCGGCGCGACCAGTCTCTTCCGGGCCGCCCGGACGGCCCCAGTGCACGGCGCACCGACCGCCCGTGGGTTACGCCCGGCCGGCGATGTGCGTTCCGCACATCGCGCAGGTCAGCCCCACCGCCGGGGGTCGTTGCCGGAACGGGCGGCAACCGCATACCGTCCGGCCCGTGCAGGCGCAGCGGTCGACGGCACCGAGCGGGCAGGGCAGCGACCCGTCACTCGGGCGGCTCGGCCTGCTGGCGCCCGTCTTCCTCGCAGGCGTGCTGCTGGCGAGGGCCAGCTACCCCAGCCCCCACCCGGACTTCTCGCACGTCCCCTTCGTCGTGGCCGTCTTCGTGCTGCCGTTCTGGTACGTGTCCGGTGTCGGTCGAGCGGTGTGGGCGCGCTGGTACGTCGCGCTGCTCGCGCTCCAGTCCGTCGTGACGTTCGCGCCGTTCGCCCTGTTCGGGGCCGGATGGCCGGGCGGGGTGACCGGCCCCCTGGGCGGGCTGCTGCTGCTCACCTTGCGCACGCCGCGGAACTGGGTGCTCTTCGTCGTCGCCGCCGCGGCGGACCTGGCCGTGCGGTTCGCGGTCGGGCTGCCCGAAGTGAACCCGGACGTCGCGCCCACCTGGGTCCTCATCGCCTACGCCGATTCCGGGATCGCCCTCTACGGCCTGGTCCGCCTCAGCGAGATGGCCGCTGCGCTGCACGCGACCCGCTCCGACCTGGTCGACGCCGCCGTCGCCCACCAGCGCCTCGCCGGAGCCCAGCGACTGCGGGCCGCGGTGGTCGACCGCCTCGACGAGGTCCTCCGGTGCGCCGCCCTCGCGCTGAGCGGCGTCGACACGGCACCCGGCCGAGCCCGCCGGGAGTTGGAGCGGGCCGGGCGGATCGTTCGCGATGCGGCCGCCGAGATCCGTCGCAACCTGCCCGCGGGCCCGCCCGATCCCTCCGGTGATCCGGTTGCGCAGCGCACCGGGGTGCTGGCGCCCCGGATCGCCCGGTTCGTCCTGCTGGCCACGCTCGTGATGTTCGGTGTGCTCAACGTGTTGAACGTGGCGTACCCGGACGCCGGAGTCCCGGTCCCTTCGCCTCCGGTGGTCCTCGCGGCAGTCGTCGTGTCCGCGGCGATCGTCCTGCTGCAATGGCGCCACTCGGCTGCCGGGACGAGACCACGGGGCTGGAGGTGGACGTTCGCGCTGCAGGCCGTTCTGACCTACGCCTTCTACCCCTTCGTCGGTTCGGGCAGCATGACGCTGGTGGCGTTCCTCGCCGGGAGCGCGCTGCTGCTGCTCGCACCGCGGCTGCGGTGGGCCGGGTTCGCGGCGGCCGTGCTCAGCATGCCCACGCTCGTCGCGGTGGCCCCGCTCGGCCCGCTTCCGTTGCTGGCGTGGGTCCTGTGGACCGGGTACGTGGCCGGCGTCGCCGCGGCCTGGGGGCTGGTGGTGTACGGGCTGTCGCGGCTGACCGGCGTCGTCGCCGAGCTGGTCGAGGCGCGGGCGGAGCTCGCCGAGCTGGCCACGGTCCGCGAGCAGCTGCGGATCGCCCGCGACACCCACGACCTGCTCGGGCTCGGCCTCTCGGCGATCGCGCTCAAGACCGATATCGCCGCCGCGCTGCTGGCCACCGACCCGGGCCGGGCGCGGCACGAGATCGGCGAGCTGCTCGCCGTCGCGGCCGCGACCCGCGAGGACGCCGGCGCGGTTCCCACTCGACCGCCGCGACCCGCGCTGGCCACCGAGCTGCGGACGGCCGCCGAGATCCTCCGGTGGGGTGGGATCGAGGTGCGCGGCAGCCTCGAGGCGCCGCCGCTCCCGGCAGAGGTCGACGCCGCACTCGCCACCGTGCTGCGCGAGGCGGTGACCAACGTGCTGCGGCACAGCAGGCCCACGCGGGTCGAGCTGGACGTCACGGTCGCCGGTGCCGGCGTCGGGCTCACCGTTCGCAGCGACGGTGCCTGCCCGCAGTCCGACGGCCCCGGGCAGGGCCTGGCGAACCTGCGCGACCGACTGGCCGCAATCGACGGCAGTCTGCAGCGGCGGCACACGGACGGGCGGTTCGTCCTGGAGGCCGCGGTGCCACTGCCCGTCGCCGCCGGGAGTCTCGCGTGACCACGATCCTGGTCGCGGAGGACACCGCGATCCTGCGCGACAGCCTGGTGGTCGTGCTCGACCTGGAGCCCGATCTGGAGGTGGTCGCCGCCGTCGGCACCGGCGACGCCATCGTGCCGGCCGCTCTGCACCACCGACCCGACGTCGCCGTGCTCGACATCGACCTACCCGGCACCGATGGCCTCACCGCCGCCGCCCACCTGCGCGAGCAGCTGCCGGACTGCCGCGTGCTGATCCTCACCGCGCTGGCGCGACCGGGCAACCTCCGCACGGCGCTCGCCAACCACGCCAGCGGCTTCCTCGGCAAGGACGCACCCGCCCGGACGCTCGTCGACGCGGTGCGGCAGATCGCCGCCGGCGGCCGGGTCGTGGACCCCGCGCTCGCCGTGGCCACCCTGACCACCCGCCCCAACCCCCTCACCGAACGGGAAGCCGAGGTACTGCGCCTGTTCGCCCGTGGCACCGGGCCCCGTGAGATCGCCTCCGACCTGTTCCTGACCGTCGGGACCGTGCGCAACTACCTCGCGTCCGCCACCGTCAAGCTCGGCGCCCGCAACCGCGTCGACGGCATCCGCATCGCAACCGAGATGGGCTGGATCTAGCGCCTCCGACAGCCCCCGTGGCGCAGGACACCGCCCCGGAACTTGCACGTCCGATACTCGGAAGCCAAACTAAATTGAGGTACGGGTGAGAGGACGACCCATGGCAGAGCTGCACGAGCCGGTGCATCCGGTGCGCTTCGTCACCGCCGCCAGCCTCTTCGACGGCCACGATGCGGCGATCAACATCATGCGGCGCATCCTGCAGCGCCAGGGCGCCGAGGTGATCCACCTCGGGCACAACCGCTCGGTCGACGAGGTCGTCACGGCGGCGATCCAGGAGGACGCCCAGGGCGTGGCCGTCAGCTCCTACCAGGGCGGGCACATCGAGTACTTCACCTACCTCGTGGAGCTCCTGCGGGAGCGCGGCGCCGGGCACGTGAAGGTCTACGGCGGCGGCGGCGGCGTGATCGTCCCGCGCGAGATCGAGCTGCTGCACTCGCGCGGGGTTTCGCGGATCTTCTCCCCCGAGGACGGCCAGCGGCTCGGGCTGCCGGGGATGATCAACAGCATGATCCGGGAGTGCGACGTCGACCTCGCCGCCACTCCCCCCGACTCCTTCGACGGGCTGTTCACCGGCGAGCCCGCGACCCTCGCCCGCACGCTCACCCTCGCCGAGGCCGGCCGCCTGCCCGCGGAGCTCGACCTCACCCCGCGGCACGAGGTTCCCGTACTGGGCATCACCGGCACCGGCGGCTCCGGCAAGTCGAGCCTCACCGACGAGCTCGTGCGGCGCTTCCGCCTCGACCAGGAGGACAAGCTCCGGATCGCCGTGCTCGCCGTCGACCCGACCCGCCGCCGCGGCGGGGGCGCGCTGCTCGGCGACCGGATCCGGATGAACTCGCTCACGGGAGACCAGGTCTTCTTCCGCTCGATGGCCACCCGGGGCGCCGAGGCCGGCCTTCCCGAGCGGCTCGGGGACGTGATCGGCGTGCTCAAGGCGGCCGGGTTCGACCTGGTGATCGTCGAGACGCCGGGCATCGGGCAGGGCGACGCCGGGATCGTGCCGTTCGTCGACCGCTCGCTCTACGTGATGACGCCCGAGTTCGGCGCCGCGTCGCAGCTCGAGAAGATCGACATGCTCGACTTCGCCGACGCCGTGGCGATCAACAAGTTCGAGCGCCGCGGGGCCGAGGACGCCCGCCGCGACGTCGGCAGGCAGCTGGTCCGCAACCGCGAGGAGTTCGGGGCATCCTGGGAGGACATGCCGGTCTTCGGCACGAGCGCCGCCACGTTCAACGACGACGGCGTGACCGCGCTCTACCACCACGTGCGCGACCTGCTCGCCAAGGACGGCCTCACGGTCGGCGAGGGCAGGCTGCGCCGCCCCGAGCGCAAGACCTCCAGCGAGTACGCGGCGATCATCCCGCCGCAGCGGGTGCGGTACCTGTCCGAGATCGCCGAAACGGTGCGTGGCTACCACGCCGGCACCGCGAAGCACGTGGACGCCGCGCGGCGGCGCCAGCACCTGCGAACGGCCCGCGAGCTCGTCGGGGACGCCGTCGACGAGGCGCTGCGGCAGGCCGAGCGGGACCTGCCGGCGTCGTCCGCGGCGCTGCTGGACGAGTGGCCACAGGTCGTCGAGGCCTACAGCGGCGACGAGATGGTGGTGCAGGTCCGCGACAAGGAGCTGCGCACCCGGCTCACCCGCGAGACGCTCTCGGGCAACAAAGTGCCGCGCGTCGCGCTGCCGCGATTCACCGAGGACGCCGAGCTGCTGCGGTTCCTGCGCGCCGAGAACCTGCCGGGGCGGTTCCCGTTCACGGCGGGCGTGTTCGCGTTCAAGCGCGAGGGCGAGGACCCGGGCCGCATGTTCGCGGGCGAGGGCGACGCGTTCCGCACGAACCGCCGGTTCAAGCTGCTCTCCGAGCACTCGGAGGCCAAGCGGCTCTCGACCGCGTTCGACTCCGTGACGCTCTACGGGCGCGACCCCGACACCCGCCCGGACGTCTACGGGAAGGTCGGCACGTCCGGCGTCTCGATCGCGACGCTCGAGGACATGAAGGCGCTCTACGACGGCTTCGACCTCACCTCGCCCACCACGTCCGTCTCGATGACGATCAACGGGCCGGCGCCGACGATACTGGCGTTCTACCTCAACACCGCGATCGACCAGGTGATCGACCGGTTCCGCGCCGAGGAGGGCCGCGAGCCGGACGCCGCGGAGCGCGAGGAGCTCACCGCCTTCGCCCTGGCCAACGTGCGCGGCACGGTGCAGGCCGACATCCTCAAGGAGGACCAGGGCCAGAACACCTGCATCTTCTCCACCGAGTTCTCACTGCGGATGATGGCCGACATCCAGGAGTGGTTCATCCGGCACAAGGTCCGCAACTTCTACTCGGTCTCGATCTCCGGCTACCACATCGCCGAGGCCGGGGCGAACCCGATCAGCCAGCTCGCGTTCACGCTCGCCAACGGCTTCACGTTCGTCGAGAGCTACCTCGCGCGCGGCATGGACATCGACGACTTCGCGCCCAACCTGTCGTTCTTCTTCTCCAACGGCATGGACGCCGAGTACTCGGTGATCGGGCGGGTGGCCCGGCGGATCTGGGCGATCGCGATGCGGGAGAAGTACGGGGCGAACGAGCGGTCGCAGAAGCTCAAGTACCACGTGCAGACCTCGGGCCGGTCGCTGCACGCGCAGGAGATGGACTTCAACGACATCCGCACCACCCTGCAGGCCCTCTGCGCGCTGTACGACAACGCCAACTCCCTGCACACGAACGCCTTCGACGAGGCCGTCACCACGCCCACCGAGTCGTCCGTGCGCCGGGCCATGGCGATCCAGCTGATCATCGGCAAGGAGTGGGGCCTGTCGATGAACGAGAACCCGCTGCAGGGCTCGTTCATCATCGACGAGCTCACCGACCTCGTCGAGGAGGCCGTGCTCGCCGAGTTCGACCGCATCTCCGAGCGCGGTGGCGTGCTCGGCGCGATGGAGACCGGCTACCAGCGCGGCCGGATCCAGGACGAGTCGCTGCTGTACGAGCACCGCAAGCACGACGGGTCGCTGCCGATCGTCGGCGTGAACACCTTCGTGCGCGAGGAGGCGGGCGAGCCGCAGGAGATCGATCTCGCCCGGGCCACGGAGGCGGAGAAGCGCAGCCAGCTCGACCGGCTGTCCGACTTCCAGCAGCGTCACGCCTGCGACGCGGCCGACGCGATCCGGCGGCTGCAGGACGTGGCGACCGGCGACGGCAACGTCTTCGACGAGCTGATGAAGGCGGCGAGGGTCTGCAGCCTGGGCCAACTCACGGACGCGTTCTTCGAGGTGGGTGGCCAGTACCGGCGCAACATGTAGGGCGCCGGTGTCAGCAAAGCCACTTTCATGACGTCTGGCGTCGTGAAAGTGGCTTTGCTGACATCGCGGGGCGGCGGAGCGCGGGAGTCGTCAGGGCGACCAACGCGATTCCCAGCACGCAGAGGAGACCGCCCGAGACCGCGGCGAAGCCCGCCGTGGTGGCCCCGGCCACCAAGCCGGCCCGGAAGTTGCCCAGGTACGGGCCGGCCATTCCCACGATGTCCTCGACCGCGCTGACCCGGCCGCGGTAGACATCCGGCGTGGCGAGCTGCACGAGCGCGCCGCGGGAGATCACCGAGATCGTGTCGGCGGCGCCCGCGACCGCGAGGCAGCCGAGCGCGAGCCACGCCGACGGCGCCCATCCGAACGCTGCCAGCGCCACGCCCCAGATCCCGGCCGCCACGAGCATGACGAGGCCGGGCCGGCGGGACCGCGTGACCGTCCCGGACGCGAGCCCGGCGACGATCCCGCCGACGGCGATCGCCGAGAGGAACAGGCCGAGGGTCTGCGGGTCGCCGCCGAAGCGCTCGGCGTTGACCACGGGGAAGAGCGCGATCGGCATCGCGAGCACCGTGGCGATCACGTCGGTGAGGAACGCTCCCGCGAGCACCGGCCGGCCGAGGATGAACCGCCACCCCGCGACGACGGCCGCGACGCCCGGCCGGGTGGCCGCACCGTCGGGCGGAAGCGGCGGGAGGCGCACCACGCCGTAGAGCGCGGCGAGGAAGGTCAGCGTGTCGACGGCGTAGCAGGCGCCCACCCCGAAGCGGGCCGCCATGACCCCGGCGATCGCCGGCCCCACCAGCATGGAGACCTGGAAGCCGAGGTTGAACAGCGCGAGGCCGGCCCCGACCTGGTCGGCGGGCAGCAGCCGGGCCGCGAACGTGCGGCGGGCGGGGGCGCCGAGCGCACCGGCCGCCGACTGCAGCGCCACCAGGGCGAGCAGCACGGAGAGCGAACCGACCCCGGCGAACGCTTGCACGGCCAGCAACCCGGCGACCACCATCTGGCCGAGCGTCGTGACGAGGACCAGGCGCCTGCGGTCGACGGCGTCGGCGAGCGCGCCGCCCACCAGCCCGAACACGATCATCGGCACGGCCTGGGCGAGCCCGATGGCGCCGACCGCGACCGGGCTGCCGGTGAGCTCCCACGTCTGCTGCAGAACGGCGACGACGGCGAGCTGGCCGCCCACCGTCGAGAGGGCGTTGCCCACCCACACCCGGCGGAACGGTGGGCTGGAGCGCAGCGGCCGGGCGTCGAGGAGGAGCTTCACGCGTCCCCGATCCGGTCGGCGATCCGGTCGTGGAACGAGCGGCGCTGCAGCGCTGCCTGCAGGTCCTGCACCACCCGGGTGAGCGCGTACGGGATCTCCGCATCCAGCTCGGCGACCACCTGCTCGGTGGCCCGCCACTCGGCTTCGAGGAAGGGAAGCAGCTCACGCGCCCGTTCGGTGAGCGTCACCTCGCGGGTGCGGGCGTCGGCCCCCGCCGCGGTGCTCACCAGGCCGTCGCGCCGCAGGGCCGCGACGGTCTGGCTCATCGCCGAGTGGGTGACCTCCAGCGAGTCGGCCAGCTGCCGGATCGTCATCCCGCCCCGGCGGCCGAGCCGGATCAGCGGGGCGACGAACCGCGGCCGCACCCCCGTGATGCCGCGCTCGGTGTAGAGGCGGGCGATGTCGGCGTCCATGGCGTCCAGCAGCTGGCGCAGCGGGCGCCAGCGGTTCTGCTCGGTCGGGTCCGGCGGCTGGGCCACGGCGCGAATCGTAACAGCACTTATACAAGTGCTGTCACGATTTCCGGGTGATCAGGACCGCGGTGCCCGATCACGCGATGCTCGGGTGGTGCTCGAAGAGATCCCGCTCGCCGGGGGCAACGTCAGCGCCGGGGTCGTCCGGGTGGGCGACACCGTCCGCCGCCCGGCAGGCCCCTGGACCCCGGCCGTGCACGCCCTGCTGACCCACCTGCACGACGCGGGCTTCACCGGGGCGCCGCGCCCGCTCGGGCTCGACGAGCAGGGCCGCGAGGTGCTCGGGTTCGTGCCGGGCGCGACGGCGTGGCCGGACCGGTTCGCCGAGGTCGAGCCGCGTACCCGGCTCGCGCGGGTCGGCCGGATGATCCGCGACTTCCACGACGCGGTCGCCGGCTTCACCCCGCCGCCGGACGCGGCCTGGCGGGTGGCCATCCCGCCCGAGGACGACGGAGGCGGCGAGATCATCGCGCACCACGACCTGGCGCCGTGGAACCTCGTGACCGGCGGAGGCAGCTGGATCTTCATCGACTGGGACGTCGCGGGCCCCGGGTCCCGGCTGTGGGACCTCGCCTACGCGGTGAAGGCGTTCGTGCCCCTGTCCGCGGACCCGGCGTGGCAGCGGCCGGACGCCGCCGAACGCGTCCGCGTCCTCGCCGACGCCTACGGGCTCGACGAGGAGCAGCGCCGCCGCCTGGCCCCCATGCTCGCCCGCCGCTCCCGTGCGATGTACGACCTGCTGGCCGCGGGCGACGCCACGGGCACCCAACCGTGGGCCCGCCTGTGGGTGGAGGGCCACGGCCAGGTCTGGGAGCGGGACACGACCTACATCAGGCACCACGAGGGCGAATGGCTGGCCGCGCTGATGCGCTGACGACCCGAGGCCAGCGCATCGGACGAGGGCGTCAGCCCACGGCTGGTTCCAGGACCTCCTCGCACCACTGGCGGAAGCTCGTGGGAGCGGTCGGCCCGGGCGAACCGGCCTCGGCGACGTAGGTGCCTCGATCGGTCGCGGCCATGATGGCCGCGCCACCCCCGGCCCACGCCTCGGACACCCCGGCCCGCCGCAGCGCCGCCGTGAAAGCCTCCCCGGAGATCTGCTGGAAGCGGACCGGCCGCTGCAGCACCTCCGTCATGATCTGCGCCATCTCCTCGTAGGACAGCAGGTCGGGGCCGACGATCGGCACGCTGTCCTGCCCGGTCCAGGAGCCGTCGAGCAGCAGCGCGGCCGCGGTGGCCGCGATGTCGCGGACGGCGCAGGTGAGGAACCTGCGGTCCGCCGAGATCGGTGCGAAGAACGTGCCCCGGCTCCTGATCGTCTCGACCTGCGAGAGCAGGTTCTCCATGAACGCCGGCGGGCACAGCGACCGGTAGTGCACGCCGGTGCTCTCGATCAGGTCGTCCATGGCGTAGGTCGCGGACACCAGCCCGGCGTTCCTCGTGATCCCCCGGCCCAGGGTCGAGACCGCGACGACGCGCTCGACCCCGTGGTCGCCGATCGCGGTGCAGAGCGGGCGGACGAAGTCGATCACGTGGTCCTGGACGCTCTGGGCGCGGGGGTTCGGCGGGATCAACCAGAAGACGCTGCCGGCGCCGGCGAGCGCCTCGGCGACGACGCCGGGGTCGTCGTGCGAGCCCCGCACGACGTCGACGCGCTCCCGCACCGGCGCGGGGAGTCGTTCCGGGTCGCGCACGATCACGCGGACCTTCTCGGCCCCGTCGAGGACGTGGCCGAGGACATGACGGCCGATCCGGCCGGTGGGGGTGGTGACGACGATCATGCGATCCACCCTGCGGCGCCGCGCACCGGAACTGAAGGACCCCGGGGCTCCGACTTGTTACCCTGGCGGTAATACCGATCGGAGTCCCGTGGAGTCCCGACCACTGCGCTACTTCGTCGCGGTCGCCGAAGAGCTCAACTTCGCCCGCGCGGCCGAACGGCTCGGCATCTCCGCGCCGCCGCTGTCCCGCGCGATCCGCAAGCTCGAGACCGAGCTGGGCGTCGCGCTGTTCGAGCGGAGCACCCACAGCGTCACGCTGACCGCCGCGGGCGCCGAACTGCTCGCGGAGGCCCGGATCGCGCTCGACGCCCTGCAGGCCGCCCAGCGGCGGGCACAGCGGGCGGGCAGCGCCGACCCGAAGCTGGTCCTCGCCATCAAGGCCGACGGGCATGCCGGGATGCTGGACGCCATCCTCGCGCGGTACGAGGCCGACCCCGCCGCCCGGCCGGTCGCGATCCGCCTGTGCGAGTGGGGCGAGCAACCGCAGCTGCTGCGCCGTGGCGAGGCCGACGTCGCGCTCGTCCACGAGCCGTTCGACCGCACCGGCCTCGACGCGGAGCCGTTGATCGCGGAGCCACGCATCGCCGCGCTCCCGGCCACGCACCCGCTCGCCGCCCGCGAGACCGTGACCCTCGCCCAGCTCGGCCTCGCCGCCGAGCCCGTCCACCCGACCGCGTTCCGCCGCCATCTGACGCCCGCCGCCCGCGCGCACCGGGTGCGCGACCTCTCCCAGGTGCTCACGCTCGTCGAGCTCGGCGAACTCATCCAGGTGCTGCCCGAGTCCGTCGCCGCCCGGTACTCCCGGCCCGGCATCGCGTACCGTCCCGTGCCGGACGCGCCACCCCTCACGTTGGCGATCGCGTGGCCGCAGCAGTCCCGCTCGCGGGCCACCGCCGCGCTCGTCCGCGCCGCCACGAGCGCGGACGGCGTGGTCCGCACGCCGTGATCGGCCCCGGCCGGACCCGATCGGGGGAGGCCACCGGCCGGAGCGGCTCCCGCCGTTCCGACCCTCGATCGCGTACAACGGTCGAGCGGCACCGCTCGGTGCTACCGGTAACGGGGCGCTTCCCGAGCGCGACCTCCGGGCGATCGATCGCAGCCGTGCGAGGAGGGGATGCAGGTGTCGGAACGCGCCGGGAACCCCGCCGCGGAACCGCGGGTGGGGCGGCCGCTGTTGCCCGCGCGGGCCTGGTCGGTGACCACGGTGACGCTCGTCCTCGCCATGCTCCCCCTCGGGCTCATCAAGGGTGCTGACGCGTCACGCGCGGCCTTCTTCGGCTTCCTCTTCGCCGCGTGGATGCTGTGGCGCTCGACCCGCAACTGGCGCGCCTGGAACGAGGCGCAGCAGGCGCATCGCGACGGCGCCTGACCCACCGGCACCGGTCACCCGGCCCGGTCCAGCACCTCCGGGTTCGCGCAGTTCGTCGGGCGGCCCCCGGAGAGGACCGTCGCCACCTCGGCCGCGATCCGGGCCGCCGACTCCTCCGCCACCTGGCGGGACGCGCCCGCGAGGTGCGGGGTGGCGAAGACCTCGGGCCGCCGGGGCAACGGGTCGTCCGGGGCGGGCGGCTCCGGGTCGAACACGTCCAGCACTGCGGCGCGCAGGTGCCCGGACTCCAGCGCGGCGTCGAGGGCGCGGGTGTCCACCAGCTCCCCCCGGGCGGTGTTGACCAGCACCGACCCCGGCCGCATCGCGGCGAGCGCAGCCGCGTCGATCATCTGCTTCGTCTCGGGGGTGAGCCGGGCGTGCAGGCTGACGACATCGCTCGTGTCCAGCAGCTCCGGCAGGTCCACCAGCCGCACGCCCACCCGCTCGGCGTCCTCCGCGGAGGCGTACGGGTCGTGCGCGAGCACCCGGGAGCCGAACCCGCGCAGCAGCTCCGCCACCCGCAGCCCGACCGCACCCAGCCCGACGAGCCCGACCGTCGCGGCCCGCAGCTCCAGCCCGGTGCGCTCGTAGCGGAACCCGGTGGCGTCCCAGCGCCCGGCCGCGAGCTCGGTGGCGGCGGCGGGGAGGCCGCGCATCGCGCAGATCATCGTGCCGACGCAGAACTCGGCCACGGCGCCCAGGTTGCGCCCGGGCAGGTGCGCCACGACCACGCCGGCGGCGGTGGCCGCGGAGACGTCGACGTTCACCGGGCCACCGCGGGTCACCCCGACCACCCGCAGGCTCCCCCGGCCGGCGTCGAGGACCTCGGCCGTGAGCGGGGCCAGGTGCGTGACCAGCGCGTCGGCGCCGCGCACCAGCTCCGCGAGCCGGGCCGGATCACCGGCCGCCTCCCGCACCCCGTCCATGGAGCCGAACGGCTCGGTGGGCCACGCGGTGTCGATCCGGCGGAACTCCGCCTCGACGCCCGCGTCGGCGAGCGCGCGGGCGAGCAGGTCGGACGAGATGAACCCGTCCCCCGCACACACGACGACCCTCATCGCACGCGCTCCCCCGTGGCCGGGTCGAACACGTGCACGCGTTCCGGTGGCGCGGCGATCGTGATCGGGTCGCCCGCGCGCAGCGGGTGCCCCGACTCCACCTGCGCGACGAGCCGGGTGTCCACCCCGGGAAGCTCCACGGTCGCCAGGCCGAACTCGAGCAGGTCCTCGAACACCAGAACGGTCCCCTCCAGGCCCGGGCCCTCGGTCGGATGGCAGTCCTGCGGGCGCAGCCCGACCAGCACGTCGCGGCCCTCGGCGACGCGCACGGCCGTCGCCAGCCCACCCACTCCCCCGACCCGGACACCGCTGCCGGTGCCGACGCCGGGCAGCATCGTGATGGACGGCTCGCCCACGAAGTCGGCCACGAACCGGTCGGCGGGCTGGTCGAAGACCTCGTCCGGGGTGCCGAACTGCTTGATCACGCCGGCGTCCATCACGGCCATCCGGTCGGCGAGGCTCAGCGCCTCCAGCTGGTCGTGGGTGACGACGATCGTGGTGTAGCCGAACTCGCGCTGCAGGACCTTGAGCTCCCGGCGCACCCGCTGGCGCTGCCCGGCGTCCAGGTGCGAGAGCGGCTCGTCCAGCAGCAGCACCGGCGGGTTGCGCACCAGCGCGCGGGCCAGCGCCACCCGCTGCTTCTGCCCGCTGGACAGGTTGGCCGGGCGCATGTCCAGCAGGTCGGTCATCTCGAGCCGCTCGGCGATCGCGTCGACGCGGGCGTCCGCGTCGCGCGCCCGGCGTGCCTTGAGCCCGTAGGCGAGGTTCTCCCGCACGGTCAGCGGCGGGTAGAGCGCGTAGCTCTCGAACCCGACCCCGACGTTGCGCCTGCCCGGCGGCAGGTCGCCCACCGAGCGGTCGCCGATCACGATCCGCCCGGACGTCACCGTCTCCAGCCCGGCGATCATCCGCAGGGTGGTGGTCTTCCCGCACCCGGACGGGCCGAGCAGTGCCACCAGCTCGCCCGGCTCGATGTCGAGGTCGATTCCCTTCACGGCCTCGAACGGCTCGCGCCCGCGCGCGGTGTAGGTCTTGCGCAGCGACTCGAGCCGCAGGCTCTGTGCCGTTCCGGTCTGCGCCGTGCCGTCGGTCGTCGGTGCCGCGGTCATCGGGTCCCTCCCGCGAGCGCGGCACCCTCCGGCCGCCGGGCGGCGCCCAGCCGGGCGCCGTCGGCGGCGAAGACGTGCACGCGATCCCATTCGACGGCGAGCGCGAGGTCGTCGCCCTCGTGCACGCGGTGGTCCGACGTGACGGTGATGACCTGCACCCCGGCCACGTCCACGGCGAGCTCCACCGACCTGCCGAGGCGCTCGGCCAGCACGACCCGGCCGCGCAGCACGAGCCGGTCGGCGGGCGGTGTCCCGTTCACGATCTCGAGGTCGCGGGGCCGGATCCCGACCCGCGCCCCACCCTCGGCGTCCCCGGGCACACCGACGGTGAAGGCGTCGCCGACGCGGGCGACGCCGGCCTCGACCGCGGCGTCCAGGAGGTTCATCTCCGGCTGGCCGATTGCGCGGGCGACGAACGTGTCCACCGGCTCCGCGTAGACCTGCGCGGGCGTGCCGACCTGGACCAGCCTGCCCTCGCGCAGCACCCCGACCCGGTCGCCGAGGGCGAGTGCCTCCTGGTAGTCGTGCGTGACGTAGAGCGTGGTGGTGCCGGACAGCTCCCCGAGCTGCTTGAGCTCGGCGCGCATGGCGGCGCGCAGCTTGGCGTCCAGGTGCGACAGCGGCTCGTCGAGCAGGTAGACCTCGGCGGGACGCACCAGCACCCGGCCCAGCGCGGTGCGCTGGCGCTGCCCGTTGGACAGCTCGCGCGGGTAGCGCGCGAGCAGGTGGTCGATGCCCAGCGTGGTGGTCACCTGCTTGATCCGCTCGGCCTGCTCCTGCGGCGTCCACGTGCCGTTCCGCCCGGACCGCAGCGGCGACGCGAGGTTCTGCTCCACCGTCTTCTGCGGGTAGAGCGCGTAGCTCTCGAACGCCATCGCGACGCCGCGGTCGTACGGCTCCACGCCGGTCATGTCGTGGCCCGCGATGTGCACCTCGCCCTCGACCTGGTCGACGAGGCCGGCCACGCTCTTGAGGGTGGTGGTCTTGCCGGCGCCCGAGGGGCCGAGGATCACGAAGAACTCGCCGTCGGCGAGCTCCAGATCGATCCCGCGCAGGGCCACCGTCTTGCCGTACCGCGCGGTCAGGCCCTTGACCGAGAGGGTTCCCACTAGGACTTCACCGCCCCGAAGGAGAGGCCGCGCACCAGGTAGCGCTGGATCGACAGGGCAACCAGCAGCGGCGGCAGCGCGGCGATCAGCGCGGCCGCGGCCGTCAGGTTGTAGTAGGCCTGCCCGCCGCCGCCCAGGAACCGGGTGACGGCCACGGTCACCGGCGTGTGCTGGCTACCGGTGAGGATCAGCGGGAACACGTAGTTGTTCCACGCGAAGATGAACGCGAGCAGCGCCGCCGCCGCGATCCCCGGCCGCACCAGCGGGAGCGCGACCATGACGAACGCGCGGCGCCGCGTGTACCCGTCCAGCAGCGCGGCCTGCTCCAGCTCGGCCGGCATGTCCTGGAAGTAGGAGCGCAGGATCCAGACGATCAGCGGCATCGTCACCAGCTGCAGCACCCAGATCATGCCGACGGTCGTGTCGAACAGGCCGATCTGGTTGTAGATGACGAAGAGCGGCACGATCACCATCAGCTCGGGCGCGAACCGGAACGACAGGATCGTGAACATCACGTCGTTCGAGCCGCGGTACTGCCAGCGCCCCGCCGCGTACGCCGCGGGAATGCCGATCACGAGCGAGACGATCACCGCGCCCACGCAGTTGATCACGCTCGTGAGCAGCGCGTCGGTGAAGTTCACGCTGGTCAGCCGCTCGCCCTCGTCCGAGAGGACGGTGGCGAAGTTCGACAGCGTCGGCGTGAACGCGAAGTAGGTGCTGATCTGCTCCGCGTTGGTCTTGAGCGCCAGCAGCACCATCCAGACCAGCGGGAACAGCGAGAACACGAACCACACCAGCAGCGCGGCGTCGGCGCCGACCGACGCGGGCGAGAACCGCCGCTGCCCCGGCCCCAGCTCCCTCGAAGCCACTAGTCCTCCGATCCTGCGGCGCGCCGCTGGGCCTTGCCCAGCACGCTCACCAGGTAGCGGGCGGTCAGGAAGACGATCACCCAGAGCAGGAACATGTACGTGCTGCCCTGCGAGTACTGCAGCTGGATGATCGAGTTCTGGTACGCGCCGATCTGCAGCGTGCGCGTGGCGTCACCCGGGCCACCCGCCGTCAGCACGAACACGTGGTCGAAGATCTTCAGCGAGTCCATGAAGCGGAAGATCACCGCGACCAGGATGTAGGGCCACATCATCGGCAGCATCAGCCGCCGGAACATGTAGAACCAGCTCGCCCCGTCCACCGCGGACGCCTCGAACGGCTCCTTCGGCAGCGACCGGATCCCGGCCAGCACCAGGATCGCCACGAACGGCGTGTAGATCCAGACGTCGACGAGGATCACCGACCAGATCGCGGTGCCCTCGCCGAGCCAGTCGAACGTCGAGCCGAGACCCAGCACGTAGTTCAGGACGCCGTACTGCGGGTTGAACATCAGCCCCCAGATCACGCCCGCGATCACCGGCGCGATCATCAGAGGCAGGATCAGCACCCGCTCGAAGATCCGCCCGACCAGGCTCGAGCGGTTGAGCAGCAGCGCGATCCCGATCCCCAGCACCGTCTCGACCACGGTGGCGACCACGGCGTAGACCAGCGTCACCCGCACGCTCGACCAGAACGCCGGGTCGGAGAGGATCTCCCCGAAGTTCTGCAGCCCGACGAACACCGGCCGCCGCACCACCGCCGCGTAGTTGAGGAACGCGTAGTAGGCGCCGAGCACGAACGGGTACAGGATCCCGACGATGATCAACACTGCCGGGATCGACAGCACGTACGGCCGCAGCGAGCGCCGCCAGGCCGGCACCGGCCGTGGCTCGCGCCGCACGACCGGTGCCGGAGTCCTCGGTGGGGCGGTGGTGGTCACGGCGCACCCCCACCCGAGCCGGGACAAGGCCACCCTGCTGCGGTGGAACCGGAGCAGAGCCACCTCGCTGCGATACGGGAGAGGCCCCGGCGGGTCGACACGTCAGCCCGCCTTGTTCACGGCCGCCGTGTTGGCCGCCGCCAGTGCGTCGAGCCTCGTCTTCGCGTCCTGGCCCGCGTAGATGTCCTGCAGCGCCACCGCCCAGTCCTCGGTGGTCTCGAAGAACTGCGTCTGCGGGGTGAACTTGATGTCGGTGGAGCCGATGACCTTCTCGAAGGTCTCCTGGTAGCCGGGGAAGCCGCCGAGGGTCTGCTGGAAGGCGCCCTCGAAGACCGACTTGCGGGTGGGGTCGGCGAAGCCTGCCTGCCCGGTCCGCACGGCCTTGGTCTGGGCGTCCTTGCCGGTGGCCCACTGGATGAACAGCCACGCGGCGAGCTTCTTCTGCGACGCGGAGTTCATGGCGAGCGACCACGTCCAGAGGTTGGTGCCGTAGTTGCCGTCCGGGCCGGCGGGGCCGGGGTGCCACGCGAGGTTGCCCGCCTGCGCGCTGTTGCCGGCGATGTTCTGCGGGTACGTGGCCGAGTCGGCGTCGTACACCATCATCGCGGTGCCCGCGCCCAGGTCACCGGTGCAGTCCGGGTACTCGTAGTTCGTCCACGACGTCGGCCCGGCGGAGCGGGCGAGCTCCACCCACTTGCGCGTGAAGTCGACGGCCTGCGGCGAGTTCATGGTGGCCTGCAGCTGGTCGCCGTGCAGCTCGTAGTCCTTGCACCCCTCGCGGGTGAACTGGGTCATGAAGCCCGGGTGGATGGTGGCCCACGACCGGGACCCGCGGAACGCGATGCCGTACTTGTTGTTGGCCCGGTCGGTGAGGTCGGTGGCGAGCTGGATGAGTTCGTCGAAGGTCTCGGCGGGCCGGATCCCGCGGCGGTCGAACTCGGCCTTGTTGTAGCAGAGGACGTTGGTCTCGAAGCCCCACGGGATCGCCCACTGCCCACCCGTGCCGAGGGGGCTGCCGACCTGGAAGTCCCACGAGGTGGACCGGCGCAGACCCTCGTAGATGTCGTCGAAGTCGTAGTCCGGGTTGGTGGCCGAGGTGTTCTCCAGCCACGGCTTGAGGTCCTCCATCCACCCGGGAGGACCGTAGGTCCAGATGAAGTAGGCGCCGGTCATGAACGCGTCGTAGTTGCCGGCGCCGCTCGCGAGCTCGGTGTTGAGGCGCGTGAAGTAGTCGGCCTCGGCCACGAGGTCGGCCTTCACCGTGATGCCGGTGAGCTCGGTGAACTCGGCGAAGAGCGGCTGGAACGCCACCTGGTACGGGTGCGGCGTCTGCAGCACCGAGATCTCGGTGCCCTCGGCCTTGCGCCAGTCGAACCCGCCGCTGACCTCGGCGGCGCCGTTCTCGGTCGCGGGGCCGCCACCGGTGCCGAGGCCGCAGGCGGCGAGCAGCGACGACGCGCCGACGGCAGCGCCGCCGACGCCGAACATGCGCAGCACGTCGCGTCGGGTGGGGGTCCAGAGCTCGCGGCGGGTCATGCGGTCCTCCCTGCGGTCGGGGCCGGCTCGTCTGCGGTGACGGCCGGAGAGGTCGGGACGTTGAGGGCCAGCAGCGCCGGCGGGGCGGCGGGGTCGGCCGGCACGCGCAGGCGGGTGGCAGCGGTGTTCTCCAGCCGCGGCAGCACGGCCCGGTAGCGCGCGAGCGGGATGCCCAGCCACGCGCAGAGCGCCAGGCGCAGGAGCGTGTTGTGCGCGACCACCAGCACGGACCGGCCTGCGTGGCGCTCGGCGATCCCGCGCAGGGCGGCGACCGCGCGCTCGGCGGCGGTGGAGGGCGGCTCGGCACCCGGGAAGGGGTTCGCGACCGGGTCCGCGACGAACGCCTCGGCCGCCGCGGGGCAGCTCACGCGCAGCTCGGACAGGGTGCGGCCTTCGGCGATGCCGAAGTCGACCTCCCGCAGATCGGGCACCGTCTCGGGCTCGAGCCCGAGCGCCGCGGCCACCGGTGCGGCGGTGGCCACGGCACGCGGCACCGGAGAGCAGACGAGCACGTCGAACTGCTGGCGGCGGGCCCAACCGGCGAGCGCGTCGGCCTGTGCGCGGCCGACCTCGTCCAGCGGGACGTCGCTCACGCCCGTGTAGCGGTTCTCGGCGTGCCAGATCGTCCGCCCGTGGCGGACGAGGGTGAGCTCGGTGGCGCTCATGACGCGGCTCCGCCTGCGGTCTCGGCGTTCAGGAACCTCGCGTGTCCCCGCTCGAGCCAGCCGCGGTCCTCGAGCGCCACGACCAGCCGCTCGTAGCCCTCCGTCAGCTCGTCCGCCCGGGACGGGTCCGGCTCGAACCGGCGCCGCATCCGCACCATGGCGGCGGCGGTGGCGGCGAGCCGCCCGGGCGGGGCCGCGGCGAGCACGGCCGAGCCGATCGCCGAGCCCGCGTGTTCCGGCACCGCGACCGGGCGCTGCAGCACGTCGGCGCGCAGCTGTGTCCACCAGTCGTTGCGGCTGGTGCCGCCGGTGGCGACGACCGGGCCGGAGACGTCGGCGCCCAGCCCGGCGAGCACGTCGAACGCCAGCCGCTCCACGTACGCGACGCCGTGCGCCACGCGCTGGAACCGGGTGGCCGGATCCGGGTCGGCGGGAGCCCCGACGTCGAACCCCTCGGCGCCGTCCGCGACGAACGGGAACCGCTCCCCCCGGCCCGCCAGGGGGTAGGTGGTGCCCGCGGGTACCCCTCGCTCCCGCGCCCGCGCGGTCAGCTCGTCGAGGTCGGCGCCGGGGAGCTCGCTCGCGAGGACGCCTGCGCCGGTGCTGGAGGCACCGCCGGGCAGCCAGCCGCCGTCGGGGTTGCGGTGGCAGTACACCGCGCCGGACGGGTCGTGCAGCAGGTCGCGCGTGGACCCCTTCAGCACCAGCGTGGTGCCCAGCGCGGAGCACCACCGGCCCGGTTCCAGCGCGGCAGTGGCCACCTGGGCGGCGCAGCCGTCGGTCATGCCGGCGACGATCGGCGTGCCGGCCGGGATGCCCGTCTCCTCGGCGGCGGCCGCGGCCACCGTGGCGACCCGCTCCCCCGGCGCCACCACGGGCGGCAGCACGGCCGGGTCGACACCCAGCCGGTCGAGCACGGCGCCGGGCCATGCGGCGGCGAGCAGGTCGTACCCGGTCTTCAGCGCGTGGCTCCAGTCGGTGGGCACGGGGTGCCCGGCGAGGAGCGCACCGATGTGGTCGGCCTGGTGGGCGAGCCGGTGCCCGGCCGGGACGGCGCCCCGGGCGACGAGCCACGTCACCTTCGGCAGCGCCCAGCTCGCCTGCATCCGGTAGCCGAGCGCGGTCCACAGCTCGGCGCCCTCGTCCTGGACGCGCGCGGCCTCCGCGGCGGCGCGCCGGTCGTCGTACATCAGCGCGGGGCCCGCGGCGTGGCCGCGCTCGTCCTGGACGACGAGGGTGCCGGACGTCGAGTCGATGCTCACGCCGCCCACGGGGCGCCCGCCACGCCCGGCGAGCGCGGCGCGGGTGGCGATGCAGGTGGCGCGCCACCAGTCGGCGGGGTCCTGCTCGTGCCGCTCACCCGCGCGCACGTCGCTCGACAGGGGCGCCGAGCCGCTGCCGAGCACCGCGCCGGACCCGTCGACGAGCACGGCGCGCACACCCTGGGTGCCGAGGTCGACCCCCACCCAGAGGGGGGCGTCGACGGGCGCGGGATCGGGCACCGGTGCTCCTTCGGGTCGTCGCGCTATGCGCGGCGACACAGTAGGACGGCCCTCATCTCACGTCAACACGTTGTTGTCACACTGCGATCCGTGAAGTGCTGGCCGGCCTGGATCACGTCCGACCCGAACTTCACAGAGAAAGCAGCGTTGTTCACATCGAAGCTTGACGGATCGTGCTTCGCGCGCTGTGATGCCAGTCGCAACAGGCCGAGGATGGAGGCGAGCGGTGACCGAGCGGGAGGTGGACGCGACGGGCCCCGTTCCGGACGCGCCGCGGACGCTCGGACCCGACGGTCGCCAGGCCCGGATCACCGACCTCGTGCTCACCACCGGCTCGGTCTCCGCCCAGGAGCTCGCCGAGACGTTCGGCGTGTCCGTGATGACGATCCACCGCGATCTCGACGAGCTGCAGCGCCAGGGGGTGCTCCGCAAGGCGCGCGGGGTGGCCACCGCGCAGCCGAGCGGCACCTTCGAGTCCAACGTCGAGTACCGGGCCAAGGCCAACATGGAGGCCAAGCGGCTCATCGCGCAGCACGCGTGCCGCCACGTCGAGCCCGGGATGTCGGTGCTCCTGGACGACTCCACCACCGCGCTGCAGATGCTCCCCCACCTCGCCGCGCTCGCACCGCTCACGGTCGCCACCAACTACCTCGCCGCGCTCATCGAGCTCGCCAGGATGCGCGACGTGCAGGTGGTGGCGCTCGGCGGGCACTACGACGTGCAGCACGACTCGTTCCTGGGGTCCACCTGCGTGGACGCGGTGCAGTCCATGCGCTTCGACGCCGCGTTCGTCAGCACGTCCGCGGTGAGCGACGGCTACGCCTTCCACCAGGAGGACAAGATCGTCGCGGTGAAGCGCGCCATGGTGGACGTCGCCGCGCGCAGCCACCTGCTGATCGACCACACGAAACTCACCCGCAACGCCCTGCACCGGCTGCTGCCGCTGCACCGGTTCGCGACGGTCGTCGTCGACGCCGGTGCCTCCCCCCGTGACCTGGCCGCGCTGCGCGAGAACGACGTGCTCGTGGAGGTCGCGAGCGGTGCCGGCTGAGTGAGAAGACGCTGGCTGAGAAGACATCGAGAGGATCGCCCATGCTCCTGCACGACGAACGCGTCCAGCTGGTGGAGTACTGCCGCCGGATGCAGGCCGACGAGCTGACCGTCGGCACCTCGGGCAACCTGTCGATCCGTTCCGGCGACCACATCGCGATCACGCCGAGCGGCGCGGCCTACGAGGACCTGACCCCGGAGTCGATCTGCGTGATCGACCTGGACGGCAACCGCCTCGAGGACGGGCTCGACCCGTCGTCGGAGGTGCCGATGCACACGTCGGTCTACCGGAGCACCGACGCGAAGGCGGTGGTGCACACCCACCCGCTCTACGCCAGCACCCTCTCCGCGGTGGTCGACGAGCTGCCCGCGGTGCACTACATGGTGGCGCTGCTCGGCGGGCCGGTCCGGGTGGCGCCCTACGCGACGTTCGGCAGCCCCGAACTGGCCGACAACAGCGTGGAGGCGATGAAGGGCCGCTTCGGCGCCATCCTGCAGAACCACGGCGCCACCACCTACGGCGAGAGCATCGCGAAGGCCTACACCCGCAGCGTCTACCTGGAGTGGGTGTGCCGGATGTACTACCAGGCGAAGCTGCTCGGGCAGCCGAACATCCTGCCCGACGACGAGATCGCCCGCGTCGCGGAGAAGCTGACCACCTACGGGCAGACGGTGCCGGACAAGTCATGACGCGCACCTGGCTCGGCATCGACGCCGGCACGTCGGTGGTGAAGGCCGCCCTCTTCGACGACGGCGGCGAGGCCCTTGCCGTCGCGGGGCGGCCGCTGGAGCTCGTGCACGCCGCCGACGACGGGGTGGAGCAGGACCTCGACGCGATCGTCACGGCGATCGCCGAGGTCACCCGCGAGGTCGCGGCCGGGAACACCCCGCACGTCGTCGCGATCACCGGCCAGGGCGACGGCTGCTGGGTCACCGACGAGGCCGGCCGGGCCGTGCGGCCCGCGCTCTCGTGGCTCGACGGCCGTGCGAGCGGGATCCTCGGCCGCTGGAACGCCGAGGGCGTGACCGAGCGCATCTTCCGCGTCAACGGCACGACGGTCTTCCCCGGCGCGCCCGGGCCGTTGCTGGCCTGGCTCGACGAGCACGAGCCGGACGTCCTGGACCGGGCCACCACGGCGGGCGCGTGCAAGGACGCCGTGTTCACCCGGCTCACCGGCGAGCGCGCCACCGACCCCAGCGACAGCTCGCTGCCCTTCGGCGACGGCACCGGCACCGGCTACAGCGACGACGCACTCGGCGCGATGGGGCTCGCCCACCGCCGCGACCTGCTCGCGCCGATCACCCTCCCGGTCCCCCAGGGGCCGCTCTCGGCCGCGGGCGCCGAGCTGCTCGGGCTGCCCGCCGGCACGCCGATCAGCTCGGGGCCCTTCGACTTCCCCGCCTGCGCCCGCGGCGGCGGGGTGCGGGAGGTCGGTGACGCGCTGCTGATCGTCGGCACGACGCTGGGCTGCATGGTCCACGTCGACGAGCTCGCCACCGGCGGCGATCCCGCCGGGTTCTCGGTGGCCACGGGCGAGCCCGGCCGCTGGCTGCGGGCGATGCCGGCGATGGTCGGCACGGCGTCGATGGACTGGATGCTGCAGACCCTCGGCCTCGGCGTCGAGGCGATCGACGCCGCGCTCGGGGTCAGCCCGCCCGGCGCGGGCGGCGTGGAGGTGCTGCCCTACCTGGCGACGTCCGGCGAGCGGGCCCCGTTCGTGGACCCGCACGCGTCCGGACAGGTCACGGGTGTGCGGTTGACCACCACCCGGGACGATCTGCTGCGGGCGATGTGCGAGGGCCTCGCGTACGCGGCGCGGCACTGCTTCGACGCCGCAGGAGGGGCCTCGCGGATCGTCGCGGCCGGCGGGGGCACCCGGTCACGGCCGTGGCTGCAGGTGTTCGCCGACGTGCTCGGCGTCCCGCTCGAACTCGCCCGCACCCCCGAGGTCGGGGCCCGCGGCGCCGTGCTCTGCGCGGCCGCCGCCCGCGGCGAGGACCTCGACGCCGAGACCTGGACCGCGCCGGAGGACGTCGTCGAACCCGACCCGGCCCGGCAGGCGTTCTACACCGACGGCTACGCCCGCTACCTCGACCACGTGCAGGCGGCGCGGCCGTTCTGGGCCACGCGGCGGGCGTCGGCGGCGGTGGCGCGATGACCGCCGTCCTCTCCCCCGCCGCCCGGGAGGCCGCCCTCGCCGCCGTGAAGGGCGGCTCGTTCGACGTCGCGGTGGTCGGTGGCGGGGTCACCGGGGCCGGTGTCGCCCTCGACGCCGCGGCCCGAGGCCTGTCGGTCGTGCTGCTCGAGGCGGGCGATCTCGCGTCGGGCACGTCGTCCCGCTCGGGCAAGACCGTGCACGGCGGCCTGCGCTACCTCGAGCAGCTGAACTTCACGCTCGTCGCCGAGGCGCTGCACGAACGCGACCTGATGGTCCGCACGCTCGCCCCGCACCTGGTCACACCGGAACCGTTCCTGTTCCCGCTGACGAAGCACTGGGAGCGGCCCTACATCGGCGCGGGCGTGCTGCTCTACGACCTGATGGCCGCGGCGGGGCGGACCGGCGGCCGGGGCGGCGTGCCGCACCACCGCCACCTGAGCCGCCGCGGCGCGCTGCGGGAGGCGCCCGGCCTCGACCCGCGCGTCGTCACCGGGGCGCTGCAGTACTACGACGGGCGCATGGACGACGCCCGCCACACGCTCGCCGTGGCCCGCACGGCCGCGGCGCACGGGGCCGTCGTGCTCAGCCACGCGCCCGTGGTGGACGTGATCCGGGACGGACCGCGCGTCACCGGCGTCTCCGCCGAGGACACGGTGTCCGGCAGCCGGTTCGACGTCGCGGCGTCGGTGGTGGTCAACGCAGCGGGCGTGTGGGCGGCCGACATCCAGGCGATGGCCGGCCCGCCGACGTTCGCGGTGCAGCCGGCCAAGGGCGTGCACCTGCTCGTGGACCAGGAAGCGTTCGACTCGCGGACCGGCATCCTGGCCCGCGCCGAGGACTCGGTGATCATCCTGCGGAAGTGGTTCGGGCACTGGCTCCTCGGCACCACCGACACCGCGTACGACGGCGACCGCCGCGCCCCCACCGTCGAGCGGGAGGACGTCGACTACCTGCTGCGCAACGTCAACCGCTACCTCGCCCGCCCGCTCTCGCGCGAGGACGTGCTCGGCACGTTCGCGGGGCTGCGGCCGCTGCTCGCGCCGATCGCGAAGGACGCCGCAACCACGTCGGCGCTCTCCCGCGACCACACGGTCGTCGAGGAGCCCGCCGGGATGGTCACGGTGGTCGGGGGCAAGTACACGACCTACCGGCGGATGGCGCGCGACGCCGTCGACGCCGTGGGCCGCGCCATGGGCACCGGGCTGCCCGCGTCCCCCACCGCGAGCCTCCCGCTCGTGGGCGCCGCCGGGTGGCAGGCCGTCGGCAACCGGGTGGCGCGGCTCGCCGCGGAGCACGGGGTGGCCGAGGAGCACGTGCGCCGGATGCTGCACCGATACGGCGACGAGCTGCCGGACGTTCTCGCGCCGATCCACACCGACCCCGCGCTCGGCGAGCCGATCGCCGGCTACCTCCCCGTGGAGTTCCGGCGGGCGGTCACGCACGAGGGCGCGCTCACGCTCGCCGACGTCCTGCACCGCCGCACCCACCTGGCGATCGAGCGCAGCGACGCCGGCCTGCCGGCCGCCCCGGCCGTCGCCGCCCTGCTCGCCCCGCTGCTGGGCTGGGACGCCGACCGGCAGTCGCGGGAGGTGGCCGCGTACCGGGCGGAGGTGGAGCGCGACCGGGCGGGCCTGGCCGCCGAACCCGCGGGGGCATCCTGAATCGCAGGGCCTCGTCGCATGCCCCGACGAGACGGGGTTCTCGGCGCCGTCGGGAGGGAGCATCATCGGCCGATGCGATTCGTGCTCGCCGCCTTCGGCGTCGTCCTGGTACTGGTCGGCGCACTGTGGACCCTGCAGGGCAGCAACCTGCTCGGCGGCAGCTTCATGTCCGGTTCGCGGCTGTGGCTGGCGATCGGGCTGCTGGCTCTGGTCGCCGGGATCTGGCTGGTGGTGCGGGCGGTCCGGGCCCGGCGCGCCTGAGACCGCGTGCAGCACGCGGGGCCGTCCGGTGCGGGAGGCGTGATCAGCGGTCGGCTGAGCCGCAGATCCACCGCGAGAGGGTGATCCGGCTCGCCGTCGGGTAGCGTGCGCCGGCGATGACGTGTTCGGCCCTCGCCCGTGCGGAGCGGGCGGACCTCCTCGCGCTCCTCGAAGGCCTGGCGCCGCAGCAGTGGGACACGCCCACGCTGTGCGCCGGTTGGCTGGTCCGCGACGTGGTGGCCCACATGATCAGCTACGAGGGGCTCCGCGGGCGTGCTCTCGTCCGCAGGCTCACGCGGGGCCGGTTCCGGCTGCGCCGGACCAACGCCGTCGGCGTGGCCGAGATGCGCGACGCCGGCCCGGACGAACTGCTCACCCTGCTGGAACAGCGGTTGGAACCGACCGGGCTCACCACCGGCTTCGGCGGTCGCATCGCCCTGCTGGACGCGCTGATCCACCAGCAGGACATCCGCCGTCCCCTCGGCGCCCCGCGCACGATCCCGCCGGAGCGGCTGCTGCCCGCGCTCTCGTTCGCCCGCTTCGCGCCGCCGGTCGGCGCGTTCTGGCGCGCCCGCGGGCTCCGGCTGGTCGCGACCGATCTCGGCTGGTCCGCCGGGCGGGGCCCGGAGGTGCGCGGGCCCGGAGAGTCCCTGCTGATGGCGATCTCCGGCCGCCGCGGCGTCGTCGGCGAGCTCACCGGGCCCGGCCGGCCCACGCTCGCTGCCCGGATCCAGGGCTAGTTGTCCGCCGTACAGCAACCCGGGCGTGATCGGGCTACCCGGTAGTGGCGCCGCTGCGGTCGGCTGCTGCTCGTCGCGACGGGCGGCGGCGAGCGACCGATCAGCACATCACGGTGGTGGCGAGAGCGATGGTGTGCTGCTCGCGGTGGCCCTGCCCAGCCGCGGCCGGCCACCGATTCCCGGCGGGCGGGGCAGGACGCACACCCGATGTGCGGCGATGCTCCGGGCCGCACAGCACGGTGACCAAGGGCTGATGGTCGCGGTTGGAGATCGACCAGCGACCATCTGCCCGTGATCGCCGAACACCGCCGCCCCGCTGATCATCGGGCCGGGGCGCGGCCTGACGCCGGCTGAAGCAGCGTCTTCACCATCCCGTCCTTCTTCGCCTGGAAGGTGGCGTAGGCCTCGGGGGCCGCGTCGAGCGGCAGGCGGTGGGTGGCGAAGTCGTCCATGCCCAGCGGGTCGCCGTCGACGAGCAGCGGGAGGATCTGCGGCACCCACCGGTGCACGTTGGCCTGCCCCATCCGCAGCTGGATCTGCTTGTCGAACAGCGTCAGCATCGGCAGCGGGTCGGCCATGCCGCCGTAGACGCCGCTGAGCGAGATCGTGCCGCCCCTGCGGACGAGCTCGATGGCCGAGTAGAGGGCGTTCAGCCGGTCCATGCCCGCGGTCTCCATGAGCCGGGCCGCCACCGCGTCCGGCAGCATGCCGGTCAGCTGCTGCGCGATCTTCCCGAGCGGGGAGCCGTGCGCCTCCATCCCGACCGCGTCGATCACCGCATCCGCGCCGCGACCATCTGTGAGCTCGCGGACGTGGTCGACGAGGTCGCGGCCGTGCCGGGACAGGTCGAGCACGGTGACCCCGCGGGCGCGGGCCCGTTCCAGCCGTTCGGGCACGAGGTCGACGCCGATCACGTTCTCGATGCCGCGGTACCGCGCGACCCGGGTGCTCATGTCGCCGATCGGGCCGAGACCGAGCACCACGAGCGACCCGCCGTCGGGCACGGCCGCGTACTCCACTGCCTGCCAGGCCGTCGGCGCCACGTCCGAGAGGTACACGAACCGGTCGTCCGGCGGGCCGTCCGGGACCTTGATCGGCAACGTGTCCCCGAACGGGACGCGGAGGTACTCGGCCTGCCCCCCGGGCACCTGCCCGTACAGCTTCGTGTAGCCGAACAGCGACCCACCCTTGCCGTGGGCGTGCACCTGCGTCGTCTCGCACTGGGAGTGCAGGCCGCGCACGCACATCCAGCACGTGCCGCAGGAGACGTTGAACGGCACGACGACCCGGTCGCCCGGCGCCACGGCGGCGACCCCGCTCCCCACCTCCTCGACGACGCCCATCGGCTCGTGCCCGAGTACGTCCCCCTCGGAGAGGAACGGCCCGAGCACCTCGTAGAGGTGCAGGTCCGAGCCGCAGATGCCGGTCGAGGTGATGCGCACGATGACGTCGGTCGGCTCGGTGATGGCCGGATCGGGCACGGTGTCCACGCGCACATCCCGTTTGCCGTGCCAGGTGACCGCTCGCATGGGGACTCCTCCTGCTGGGCGCCGTCGCCCCATGCCATTCCCGCGAGGGGTTGCGGGAAACGAGCCGGGGTAGCCCGACCGGCATGACCTCGTCCACCAGCAGGCCCCTCGCGATGATCACCGGTGCGTCCAGCGGGATCGGCCTCGAGCTCGCGAAGCAGTTCGCGGGGCACGGGTTCGACCTCCTGCTGAACGCGGAGGACGATCGGCTCGACAGGGCCGCCGCCGAGCTGACGGCCACCGGCGTCGGCGTCCGGTCCGTGCGCGCCGACCTGCGCACGGCCGAGGGCGTCGAGCGGCTCTGGTCGGCCGCGTCGGCGATCGGCCGCCCCCTCGACGCCGTGGCGCTCAACGCTGGTGTCGGGAAGGGCGGCCGGTTCGTCGACACCGAGCTCGCCGACGAGCTCGCGATCATCGACCTCAACATCACCTCGACGGTGCGGCTGGCCAAGCACGTCCTGCGCGACATGACCGCCCGGGACGACGGCCGCGTGTTGATCACATCGTCGATCGCCTCGACGATGCCAGGGAGCTTCCAGGCCGTCTACAACGCGTCGAAGTCGTTCCTGCAGTCGTTCGCCGAGGCGCTGCAGGAGGAGCTGCGCGACAGCGCCGTCACGGTCACGTCGCTCATGCCCGGCCCAACCGAGACCGACTTCTTCCGGCGGGCCGACATGGAGGACACGAAGGTCGGCGCTTCGGACAAGGACGACGCGGCACAGGTCGCGCAGCAGGGCTTCGAGGCGCTCATGAAGGGCGAGCGGCGCGTCGTCGCGGGGTCGCTGGGCACGCGGGCCCAGGAGGCCGCGGGCAAGGCCATTCCCGACGCGCTCAAGGCGAAGATGCACCGGAAGATGGCGGAACCGGGTTCGGCAGAACGCTAGCGTCTCCGTGCGTGGTGAGCAGCGACGCGGTCACGCTCCGGCCGGCACGCCCCGAGGACGCGCCCGCGGTCGCGGCGATCTGGCGCAGCGGCTGGCGCGACGGCCACCTCGGCCACGTCCCCGACGAGCTGCTCGCCGCGCGCACGGACGCCTCGTTCGACGCCCGCGCCGCCGAGCGGACCGGCGACACCGCTGTCGCGGTCGTCAGGGGTGCCGTCGCGGGGTTCGTCATGGTCGTCGGAGACGAGGTCGAGCAG
This sequence comes from Pseudonocardia adelaidensis, assembly GCF_039543345.1. Classification (NCBI taxonomy): domain Bacteria; kingdom Bacillati; phylum Actinomycetota; class Actinomycetes; order Pseudonocardiales; family Pseudonocardiaceae; genus Pseudonocardia; species Pseudonocardia adelaidensis. The sequence goes on from NZ_BAABJO010000032.1 coordinate 100,895, forward strand.
GTCTACGTCGCCACGGAACACCGGGGCACGGCGGTTGCCGCCGTACTGCTGGCCGAGGCGGAGCGCCTCGTCAGGGCGGGTGGCCACGAGCGGGCGTGGCTCGCCGTCGTCGCCGGCAACACGCGGGCGCGCCGGTTCTACGAGCGCAACGGGTGGGCCGACGAGGGCCCGTTCGACCACGCCGCGGAGGGGCCGGACGGTCCGATCCGCGTGCCCGCGCACCGCTACGCGAAGCGGGTCGCCGGAGCAGGCGCCGGCGGCTCCGGCCGACCGGACGTCGACGCCGCACCGCGGTGATCCCGGCCGAGCCGTCCGTCGCCGAAACCGACCCGTCACGCCTCCGGGTTGCGGGCCCGGCTCGGCTGCACCCGCATCGGCTCGCCGGGCATCTTGGGGTACTCCGGCGGGTAGGGCAGGTCACCCAAGCCGAGGTCGCGCTCGTCGGCGGCGTACCACTCGAGCGCGGTGTCCAGCCCGCCCACCTCACCGTCCATGCCCGCGTGCGGGTCACCGTGCTCGGCGTAGAACCCGGGCACGGTGCGCACGTCGAAGTCCTCCGGCTCGACGTCGGGCAGCGCGTCCCACGTCAGCGGCATGGACACCGTAGCCCGCGGCCGTCCCCTGACCGACCACGCCGACGCGACGGTGCGGTCGCGCGCGGCCTGGTTGTAGTCGAGGAACACCCGCTCGCCGCGCTCCTCCTTCCACCACGCGACGGTGGCCTTCTCCGGCAGCCGGTCGGCCACCCGCCGCGCGACCGCGATCACGGCGTGCCGGACGGCGACGAAGTCCCACTCCGGTCGGATGCGGCAGAACACGTGCACGCCACGCCCGCCGGACGTCTTCGGCCAGCCGACCAGCCCGGCCTCGTCGAGCACCTCGTGCAGCACCGCCGCGACGGCGACGGCGTCGGCGAAGTCGGTGCCCGGCTGCGGGTCGAGGTCGATGCGCAGCTCGTCGGGGTGGTCGGTGTCGGCCAGCCGGACGGGCCACGGGTGGAAGTCGAAGGTGCCCATGTTGGCCGCCCAGAGCAGCACGGCCTGCTCGGTGGGGCACAGCGAGTCGGCGGTGCGGCCGGAGGGGAACGTCACGCGGGCCGTCTCGACGTACGGCGGGGCTCCCTTCGGGAGCCGCTTGGAGAAGAACGACTCACCGTCGACGCCGTCCGGGTAGCGCTTGAGGTTCGTCGGCCGCTCCCGCAGGGCGCCCAGCAGCGGCTCCGCCACCGCGCGGTAATACTCGACGACCTCGCCCTTGGTGATCCCCCGCTCCGGGAAGTACACCTTGTCGGCGCTGGTCAGCCGCACCTCGCGATCGCCGTCCGGGCCGGGGACCGACAACAGCACCGCCGCGCTCTTGCTCGCCACGAGTGCGGACGGTACCCGCTACCCTGCACGAGATGCCCGATCTCCACGAACCGGACCGTCCGGGCCGATCCGGCAGTTCGACGACGAGCTGCTCGGGCTGGACCCCGACGACCCGGAGGCCCAGGCCTTCGCCGAGCACCTCGACCGCATGCAGCGCCAGCGCCCCGCCTTCACCGTGGAGGGCTACCTCGACGGCGTCCGCGACTTCGCCGAGTCCGCCAACCGGGCCCGGGGCGGGCGGCGGCTGGCCGCGGTGGCGGTGGTCGTGCTGCTGCTCCTCGGCGTGGCGTACGTGGTGTGGGAGGCGTTGGTCTTCACGGCGCTCCTGTAGCCGCACTGTTCACCGGCGCAGGCTCGGTGCGCCTCCCGGGCCGCGGACATAGTCTGGGGAGCATGGATCCCGCCACCGAGCCCGCCCCGAAGGTCGTCAAGTCCGATGCCGAGTGGCGAGCCCAGCTCACCCCCGCCGAGTACCAGGTCCTGCGCCAGGCCGGCACCGAGCGGCCGTTCACCGGCGAGTACACCGACGCGAAGACCCAGGGCGTCTACTCCTGCCGGGCGTGCGGCGCCGAGCTGTTCCGCTCCGACACCAAGTTCGAGTCGCACTGCGGCTGGCCGTCGTTCTTCACCCCGCTCGCGGGCGACGCCGTGATCGAGCGCGTGGACACCAGCCTCGGGATGCGTCGCGTCGAGGTGCTGTGCGCCACCTGCCACAGCCACCTGGGCCACGTCTTCGAGGGCGAGGGCTACGACACGCCCACCGACCTGCGGTACTGCATCAACTCGATCTCGCTCCGCCTGGAGCCGGACGCTAGCTGATCACCTCGACCTCGCACGGCAGGCCGGGGGCGTTCGCGAGCCGGTTGTCCCCGGTGAGCAGCGTTGCGCCGAGCCGGGCGGCAAGAGCGACGTACAGCGCGTCGTAGTAGGAGAAGTTGTGGCGCAACCGCCAGGCTGCCGGGGCCAACGGGCCGTGTGGGTACCGGTCGACGACCAGGGTGTCGAGGGCCCGAAGGGCGCCCTCGGCCAGCTCGGCAGGCAGCTCCCCTGCCGCAACTCGCCGACGCAGCACACTGCCGACTTCTGCGTCGATGAGGTGGGGTGCATGCCGCCCCAACCGACCAAGGCGTTCCCGAAGCGCGTGCGCCTCGGACGTGCGCTCGACGAGCGCAGCCACCGTGACCGAGGCATCCAGCACGACATCGGTCAACGGCGCCGGTCCTCGTCGAGGTCAGCGAGGACCTGCTCCCGGCTGACCGTCGGCCCGAACCGCTCGAGCTCCGCCTCCCATTCGGCCACGATCTCCGACCACCGCGCACGCCGCCGCGCGAGCTCGGTCACCTGCTCCCGCATGTAAGCCTGCAGGGACTGGCCGGCGGCCTTGGCCTCCTGCCGGATCGACTCGTAGACATCGTCCGGGATGTCCCGGATCTGGATCGTGGCCACGTGGACAGAGTACCGAGTAGCGCTGATTCAGCGCTACTCGGTTCACGGCAGCGTGGCGACCAGGTCCCCCGGCTCCACCCGCGGCCCGGTGAAGAACGGCGTCTCCTCGCGGACGTGCCGGCGGGCGTCGGTGGCGCGCAGGTGGCGCATCAGGTCGACGATCCGGTCGAGCTGGTCGGCCTCGAACGCGAGGATCCACTCGTAGTCGCCGAGCGCGAACGCGGGCACGGTGTTGGCGCGGACGTCCGGGTAGTCGCGGGCCTCCATGCCGTGCTCGGCGAGCATCCGGCGCCGCTCCTCGTCGGGCAGCAGGTACCACTCGTAGGAGCGGACGAACGGGTACACGCAGATGTAGCGCCGGGGCGCCTCCCCCGCGATGAACGCCGGGAGGTGGCTCTTGTTGAACTCGGCGGGCCGGTGCAGGGCCACCTGGCTCCACACCGGGGTGCTCGCTCGGCCGAGCGCGGTGGTGCGGCGCAGGTCGGCGTAGGCCGCCTGGAGGGTCTCGATGTTGTCGGCGTGCCACCAGATCATGTAGTCGGCGTCGGCGCGCAGGCCCGCCATGTCGTACACGCCGCGCACGGTGACGCCCTTGCCCGCCAGCGCGTCGAGGAACTCGCCGAGCTGGCTCGCCACCGCGGCGCGGTCGTCGCCCAGCCGGCCGGGCTCCACCCGGAACACCGACCACATCGCGTAGCGGATGGCGCTGTTGAGCTCTGCGTAGTCCAGGCGTGCCACGCTTCCATCCTGCCACGCACGGCCTCAGCCGCCCGCGCCGCCGAGGGTGGCGCCGAGCACGGTCGCGTCCAGCCGCCGCGCCAGGTCCGCGAGCAACGGCCGTGCTGCAGGCGGTACCGACGACGGGTACGCGGAGCGTCGCTCTCGGTGGCCACCAGCTGATCACCCCGGCACGATGTGACCCCTACGCCGGACGATGATCGAGAGGGGTCGAGTGGTGGACATCGGGGCGGGGTTGACCGGCCGCTATCTGCTGGTGCTGAACGAGGACCTGCTGGACGACGACGACGGCGCCCGCGCCGCGGTGCGGGACCTGAGCGGCGCGGAGGTCACGAGCACCCGGGACGCCGACCGTGCCGCCGCGCCGGCCCGGCCGACCCTCTTCGCCGAGCTCGGCGTCGCCGTCGTGGACCTGTCCGCGGACCAGCTGGCCGCGGCGCGCACCGACCGGCGGCTGCTGGGCGTGGAGCCGGAGCGCGTGCAGCGGGCGATCGGCGGGTCGCTCTCCGAGGAGTACCTGCGGGGCTTCCGGGACGCGGCGCAGTTCCTGCACTCCCGGGTCGCGGACGCGGGTGCGGTGGCGGCCGCGCAGTTCGGCGACACCGACAAGCTGACCTGGGGTCTGCAGGCCACCGGCGTCGCGGACTCCCCGGAGACCGGCGCGGGCATCACCGTCGCGGTGCTCGACACCGGGCTCGACCTCGACCACCCCGACTTCGCCGGGCGCGACATCGAGGCCAGGTCGTTCGTCGATGGCCAGCCGGCGCAGGACGTGCAGGGGCACGGCACCCACGTCACCGGGACGTCCTGCGGCGCGCTCGCCCCGGGCACCGGGCGGCGCTACGGGATCGCCCACGAGGCGCGCATCCTCGTCGGCAAGGTGCTGGGAGACGACGGCTCCGGCACCGACGCCGACATCCTCGCCGGCATGAGCTGGGCCATCTCCGCGGGCGCCCGCGTCATCTCGATGTCGCTGGGCACCGACGTCCGGGAGGTCTCCACCGCCTACGAGACCGCGGGCAGGCGCGCCCTCGCCGCGGGCACCCTCGTCGTGGCCGCCGCCGGGAACAACGCGCGCCGCGGCGCGGGCGACCCCGGCTTCGTCGGGGTGCCCGCCAACAGCCCCTCGATCATGGCCGTGGGCGCGGTGGACGGCGCGCTGGCGATCGCCGACTTCTCCGCGGCGAGCACCAGCGTCGAGGGCGGGCAGGTCGACATCGCGGCGCCGGGCGTCGACGTGTACTCGTCCTGGCCGCGGCCCAGGGGGACGAACACGATCTCCGGCACCAGCATGGCCACCCCGCACGTCGCCGGGATCGCGGCACTCTGGTCGCAGCGCACCGGTGCCACCGGCCAGGAGCTGTGGGCGCAGCTCGTGCAGGCCGCGCAGCGGCTGCCGCTTCCGGCGAGCGACGTCGGGTCCGGGCTCGTCCGGGCCCCCGGCGCCTGAGAGGGGAACACCGTGCCCGAGAAGGTCACCATCTCCGTCGCGGACGACGCGATCGAACGGATCGACGAGGTCGTCGCCGCCCTGGAGGGCGGCGGGCTGCAGGTCGAGCAGGTGCTGCGGCCGATCGGCGTGATCACCGGCTCGGTGGACACCCGGCACGTCCACGCGCTCGGCAGCGTGGCCGGGGTCGCCGCCGTCGAGCCGCAGGGGACGGTGCAGCTGCCGCCACCGGACTCGGACGTGCAGTAGCCCGGCAGCCGCCGCGCGGAGCAGGCGGCCGGTTCGCGCGCTCCTAGTGTCCCCCCGCCGGAAGTCCGTTGGGTAAGTCGGTGGATCCAGGTTCTCGCTGCGTGTGCCGGGCGGCGGCCCTCGTACCGGGCGTACTCGGGACGTCGGCCGGTGCGCGCAGCGTGGGGCTG
>NZ_BAABJO010000033.1:0-102436 GCF_039543345.1 Pseudonocardia adelaidensis
GCTCGGCCCTCGCCGTCGCCGCCCGCGAGGCCGAGCTGGCCGACGGCGAGGTCGCCGTGCTCGACGAGCGGGCGGACCGGCTGGAGCAGGACACGCCCCTGCCGGACGCCGCGGTCGAGGCGGCCAGGGCCCGCGCGTCGGCGCTCGCCGCGCTGGTGGCCGAGGTGCGGCGGCGGCCGGAGCTCGGGGTGCGGGGGCGGGCCGCGACCGCCGCCGCCGACCGGGCGGCGGCGGCGGCGGCGACCGCGCGCGCCGCGGCGGCCGATGCGCGCCGTGACGCCGACGAGGCCCGCCGAAGCCGCGACCGCCAGCGGGCGGTGGCCGACTCCAGCCGCACCGAGCTCGCGGAGCTGCTGCTCGACGATCCGGCCGAGCCGGCCGTCGACGTGGCGGACGTGGCCCTGGAGGTGCTGCGGGCGGAGTACCGCAACGCCGCGGCCGCCTACTCGGCGGCCGAGGTCGACGCCGACCTGCGGTCGCGGCTCGGTGACGCCGAGCGGGAGGCGCGGTCGGCGCAGGCCGCGTTCGACGAGCTGCCGGGCGAGGTACGCGCGGCCGCCGACGCCCTGCTGCGTTCACCCGATGCCGCCGACCCCGCCACGCGCCGGGCCGTCACGGCCCAGGCGCAGTCGGCGCTCGCCCGCTGCGCGGAGGCGCTGCGCGAGGCCGGCGCGGAGCTCGCGGTGGCGAAGCGGGAGGCCGGGCGCTTCCCCGCGGGCCCGGACTCCGTCGAACCGTACGGGGAACCCGCCGACGTGGAGCACGGCCGTTGGCTGGTCGAGCGGGCCGAGCACGACCGGCGCGCGGCCGCCGCCGAGGCGGGTGCCGCCCGGGACGCGGCTGCGGCCGCGGAGTCCGCCCGCCGCGCCGCCGAGACGTCGGCGGAGGGATTCCGGCACGTCGTCGCGGGTCTCGACGACGGGGCCGGGGAGGCGGCGGAGCCGGGCGCCGCACCGTTCGCCGGCGACGTCGACGCCGCGCTGGCGCGCTGGAAGGAGCTGCGCGCGGCGGTGCGGGACGCCGCCAGGGACCGGGCCGCGGCCGAGCGCGGGGTGCGCGGCGCCGTCGACGCGGTGGCCCAGTTTGCGCAGGAGGCCCGCTTCTCCTCGGTGGCGAGCCCGGTACGCAGCCACCTGCTCGGCGTGGCCCGGGCCGAGATGCCCGGGCTCGCGGCCGAGTGGGTGCAGGCGCTGCGCCCGCGGCTGCGCTCGCTGGAGGACGACCTGGCCACCATCGGCCGGCACCGCTCCGGCATCGTGACGCGCCTGCACGGCATGGTGGGCGAGGCGCTGCGCACGCTGCGGCTCGCGCAGCGGCTCTCCGAGCTGCCCGAGGGCCTCTCGGACTGGTCGGGCCAGCAGTTCCTGCGCATCCGCTTCGACGAGGTCCACGACGCCGCGCTGCTGCACGAGCTCGGCGAGGTGGTGGACCGCACCGCGGGGGAGCGCGCCGGGAACGCCCGGGACCGCCGCGACGGCATGTCGCTGCTGCTGCGGGGCGTGCGCGCCGCGATGCCGAAGGGCGTGCGGGTCGAGATGCTCAAGCCGGACGCGGTGCTGCGCACCGAGCGGCTGCGGGTGTCGGAGATCCGCGACGTGTTCTCCGGCGGGCAGCAGCTGACGGCCGCGATCGTCCTGTACTGCACGATGGCCGCCCTGCGCGCCCACCAGCGCGGGCAGGGCAGGCGCGCGCACGCGGGCGTGCTGTTCCTGGACAACCCGATCGGGCGCGCGTCGGCGGGCTACCTCCTCGAACTGCAGTTCGGGGTGGCCAGGGCGCTGGGCGTCCAGCTGGTCTACACCACCGGCCTGTTCGACGCGGGCGCGCTGTCGGCCTTCCCGCTGATCATCCGGCTGCGCAACGACGCCGACCTGCGCGCGGGCCGCAAGTACCTGTCCGTCGAGGACCGGGTCGCCCGGCAGCTGGCCGAGCTGGACCCGCCCGACGGCAGCGGCCGGGTGGCGGCGGCCCGGGTGTTCCGCCGCCCCGAGCCGATCCCCAGCTGACGGCCGGTCGGGGTCAGGCCCTGATCGCCGTCGCCGCGGTGCTCGTCGCCCGCAGGTCGCGCCGGAACGTCTCCGGCGCCTTCCACACCGCGAGCATGGACAGCACGGCGCCGACCATCACGTACCCGGCCACGAGCGGCCAGCGCGTGCCGTCGGGCCCGGCGAGCGCGGTGGCGATGAACGGGGTGAGCCCGCCCGCGAGGATCGAGGCGATCTCGCGGCCCGCTGCGGCTCCGGTGTAGCGCCGGTCGGCCGGGAACAGCTCGGCGAAGAAGGCGGGCTGCACCGCGTTGATCGCGTTGTGCCCGAGGTTGAGCACCAGGATGTAGCCGAGCGTGATCAGCAGGAACGACCCGGTGTGCAGCAGCCCGAAGAACGGGAATGCCATCACGCACACGACCACCGAGCCGAAGAAGTAGACCGGGCGGCGGCCGACGCGGTCGGAGATGGCGGCGAACACGCCGTGCGCGACGAACGCCAGCACGGAGACGACGAGTATCGCGTTGTTGAGGGTTCCGCGGTCGATCCCGAGTGCCTTGCTGCCGTAGGACAGGACGAACACGGTGAGCAGGAAGTAGGGCAGCGACTCGGCGAAGCGCAGGCCGAGGATCAGCAGCAGGTTGCGCCAGTCGTCGCGGAACGTCGCGACGATCGTGCCCGCGCCGGCCGGCGTGCCGGTGTCCCCGGTCGGGGCGACGGACTCGGTGAAGACCGGGGTCTCGGAGAGGCTGCGCCGCATCCAGAACGTGACGACCAGGATCACGGCCGAGAGCAGGAACGGCACCCGCCAGCCCCAGGACATGAGGTCGGCCTCGGGCAGCGTGTAGACCCAGGCGAACGAGAGCGTGATGAGGATCTGCGCGGAGAAGCCGCCGGTGTTCGGCCACGCGCTGAAGAACCCGCGCCGGTGCGGCGGTGCCGACTCCAGCACGATGATCATCGAGCCGCCCCACTCGCCGCCGACGGCGAAGCCCTGCACGAGGCGCAGCACCACGAGCAGCAGCGGCGCCCAGATGCCGATCGTGGCGTGCCCGGGGAGCAGGCCGATGAGGATCGTGGAGAGGCCCATCAGGGTGAGCGTCACGAGGAGGGTCGACTTGCGGCCGTGCCGGTCGCCGCGGCGGCCGAAGTACAGCCCGCCGAGCGGGCGGGCCAGGAACCCGACGGCGAACGTGCCGAACGCGGCGAGGGTGGCCACGAAGCCGCTGCTGTCGGGGAAGAACACCTGGGGGAACACGACGGCGGCGGCCGTGCCGTAGACGAGGAAGTCGTAGTACTCCAGCGTGTTGCCCAGGAAGCTCGACGCCGTGACCTTCCAGGTGTAGCGACGATCGGGCCTTGCGACGGTCGCGGCCATGCGAGCGCCCCTCTCGAGTGCGGGTGGTCCGGGCACTATGACTCGTCTACGGTTAACCGTCAACGGTTGACGTTGACCGTCGACCATGCCGGCGCCTAGGGTGACCGCATCCGAACGAGGAGCGTCGATGATCGTCAGCCCGGTCTCCCGGCCGCCGCTGGGGGAGCAGCTGCTCGCCCAGGTGCGCGCGCTCATCGTGCGCGGCGAGCTGGAGCCGGGCACCCACCTCGTCGAGGGGTGGATGGCGGAGCGGTTCGGGGTGTCGCGCGGCCCGGTCCGGGACGCACTGCGGCAGCTGGAGCTGGAGGGTCTCGTGGAGACCCGCAGGCGCGGCGTCCACGTCCGCGGGCTCACCGAGGACGACATCGTCGAGCTGTACGCCGTGCGCGGGGCCCTGGAAGGTCGCGCGGTCCGGGACGTGATCGCCCGGCGGGAGAGCGTCGACTGGGGGCCGATCGACGGCGCCGTGGCCCGGATGCGCGCGGCCGCCGCCGCCGCCGACCCGCCCGCGTTCGCCGCCGCCGACCTGGACTTCCACAGCGCCTTCTACGACCTCGGCGGCAACCGCAGGCTCGCCGCCACCTGGGCCCTGCACCGGCCGCTCTTCGCCGCGATGCTCGCCGTCACCAACACCACGGACCGCGACCTCACCCCGATCGCGCAGGACCACGCCGACCTCGCGGGCATCGTCCGCACCGGCGAGCCCGGGCCCGCGCTCGACGCGCTCGACGAGCACCTCGCCGGATCCTGCGGCCGCATGCGCACGGTGCTCGCCGGGCGCGCGCGGCGCGCCTCCTGAGCCGCCCGAACACCGAGACCCGAGGGAGATCCATGCCCGAACAGGCACGCGCCGAGGTGCTGGCCGCCGTCCCGACCTTCTTCGACGCCGACGGCGAGCTCGACCGGGAGACGACGGTCGCGCACCACGCCGCGCTGGCCGGGCGCGTCGACGGCGTGTTCGTGGCCGGGACGACCGGCGAGTTCCCCGCGCTCGACCGCGCCGAGCGGCACACGCTCACCGAGCTCGCCCTCGGCGCGTACGGCCCGGACCGGGTGGTCGTGCACGTGGGTGCGGCGAGCACCCGGGAGGCGGTGGCGCTCACCCGCGACGCCGTGGCGCTCGGCGCCCGCCGCATCGCGGCGCTCACCCCCTACTACCTCCCCGTCGACACCGTCGCCGTCATCCGGCACCTGGCCGCGGTGGTCGACGCGGCCGGCCCCGCCCGGGTGTACGGCTACCTGTTCACCGAGCGCACCGGCGTGGTCCTGGACCCGGCCGAGTTCGGCTCGATCGCCGCCGAGGCCGGGCTGGCGGGCGCGAAGCTGTCGGGGGCGGCGAACGAGCGGCTCACCGAGTACGTCGCGGCGCTGCCCGCGGGCACCGACCTGTGGTCGGGTGCGGACACCACCCTCCCGGCGGTGGTGCGGGCAGGCGGCGCGGGGATCGTGTCCGGGCTCTCGGCGGCGTTCCCGGAGCCGTTCACCGCGCTCGCCGACGCCGTGGCCGCGGGCGACGCCGAGGCCGAGCGTGCCGCGCAGGCCCGTGCGGACGCCGTGCTCGACGCGCTGGCCGGCACGGTCGAGGGGATCAAGGCGGCGCTGCACCACCTCGGCTTCGGCACCGGCGCGCTGCGCATGCCGGCCCCGGAGGTCCCGCCCGCGGCGCTGGAGCGGATCGCCCGGCTGGCGGGGCCTGTCCCGGTCTCGTGATCACGCGCTCGTTCGTGACCCTCGACGAGGGGAGGCAGTGCCACGGCTCCACCGTCGCCGTCGCGGGCGGGCGCCCGGTCGTCGCGTGGTTCGCCGGCACCCGGGAGGGCACGCCGGACAACCGCATCCACGTCGCCGGGCCGGCCGGCACGCGGGTGCTCGACACCGGGCGGGACGTGGCCCACTGGAACCCCGTGCTCGCCCCGGGCCCCGACGGCCTGCTGTGGCTGTTCTGCAAGGTGGGCGCGCGGATCTCGGAGTGGATGACGCTCGTCACCCGTTCTCCGGACGGCGGCGCGTGCTGGGAGCCGGTGCGGGAGCTGGTCCCCGGCGACCGCTCGGGCGGCCGCGGCCCGGTGAAGAACCCGCCGCTCTCGACGCCGGGCGGCCTCTGGCTCGCGCCCGCCTCGGTGGAGGAGTGGGGCACGCGACCCCGCTGGAGCCCGTTCGTCGACGTCTCCGCCGACAGCGGGCGCACCTGGGAGCGGGCGCCGATCGCGGTGGACCGGTCGGCGCTGCGCGGCGCCGGCCACATCCAGCCCGCCCTGTGGTGGGGCGCCACCGGGCCGGTGGCGCTGATGCGCAGCACCGAGGGCCGCGCCCACCGGTCTGGTTCGCCGGACGGCGGCCGCACCTGGACCCCGGCCGTGCCGACCGGCCTGCCGAACGGCAACTCGGGGCTGTCGGCCGTGGCGCTGCCGTCGGGGCAGGTGGCCTGCGTGCACAACCCGTCCGACCGCGACTGGGGGCCGCGGTGCCCGCTCGTCGTCTCGGTGTCCGACGACGACGGGTGGACCTGGCGGCAGGTGCTGGTCCTCGACGACGGGGCGGACGCGGCGGGCGGCTTCGCCCCCGGTGACGGCGGCGTGGTGACCAGTGGCGCGGGGGAGTACTCGTACCCGACGGCGGTGCTCGACGGCGACCGCCTGTTCGTGAGCTACACCTGGCAGCGGCGGGGGATCGTGCTCGCGGAGGTGCTGCTCGCGGACCTCACGCCGCTCACGCCGTGATGCCCTGGGCGCTCCACCCGCCGTCGATCGGCACCACGACGCCGGTGACGTAGCTCGACAGCGGCGTGCCGAGGAAGAAGGCGAGCTCGGCCACCTCCTCGACCCGCCCGAACCGCCCGATCGGGATCCGCTCGAGGAACTGCCGCTCGTCGATCACCCCGCGGCGCACGAAGTCGGCGCTCAGCTCGGTGGTGATCGACCCGGGGGCGATCGCGTTGACCCGCACGCCGCGGGGCGCCCACTCGACGGCCAGGCCCCGCACGAGGCCGGCGATCCCGGCCTTGGCCGCGCCGTACGCCGTGCGGCCCGGGAACCCGAGCAGGCCGTTGAGGGAGGACATCATCACGAGCGCGCCGCCGCCGGGCATCCGCTGTGCGGCCTGCTGCGCGCCGACCATCGCCCCGGTGAGGTGCACGCGGAGCATCGCGTCCCAGTCGGCGGCCGGGTAGCCGGCCGACTCGCCTGCCGTGGCGTGCCCGGCGTTCGCCACGAAGGTGCGCAGCCCGCCCGGTGCCGCCGTGGCGCGCTCGCAGGCCTCGCCGACCGCGGTGGGGTCGGCCGCGTCACCGGCGACGGCCGCGTGCCCGTCGCCGTCCCACCGCGCCGCCGTGGCCGCGACCAGTTCGCCGTCGAGGTCGAGGCCGACGACCCGGTGCCCGGCCGCGGCGAACCGGGCCGCGATCGCCGCCCCGATACCGCGGCCCGCGCCCGTGACGACGACACCCCCGGTCATGACGCGGCTCGCCGGAACACCTGCTGCACGTCGATCCACTTCTCCGCGATGCACAGCCGCTCGCCCTCCGTGGCGAAGCGGTGCCGGTAGCGGCCGTAGATGTCGACGACCGCGCCCCCGGCCAGCTGGGCCGAGTGGAAGGCCGCGCGCGACTCCAGGCCGCCGTCGTCGGCCCGGTCGACCAGCACGTTCGTGACGAGGTGGACGGTCCAGGCGACGTCGCCGTCGAACACCGACCGGTAGAACTCCAGCACCGCGGCGCGGCCGGTGCGCGCCCCGTCCACGCGGTGCAGCACGACGTCCGCGGTGAAGACCGAGCCCAGCACGTCGAGGTCGCGGGTGTCGACGGCGAGCGCGTAGGTGTGCAGGACGCGGCGGACCGCCTCTTCGCCCGGCGCGCTCACCGGGCGTCCAGCAGCGGGATGTTGCTGTGGCTCGGGAGCGGCAGGATCGAGGGCAGCACGTCGCGGCCCAGCCGGCGGATCGCGGCCACCGTCTCGTCGGCATCCATCGTGGGCCACTGCGGGCGCACGAGCAGCGGGTCGACGGGGAGGGTGGTCACCAGGTCGGTCAGCTGCGCCACGACCTGGTCGGGGGTGCCGAGCACGACGTGTCCCTGCACGGCCTCGGCGAACTCCCGCTCGAGCTTCCCGGCGTCGAACACGTCGAGGCCGCGCTGCGCGTAGGTGACGTAGCGGCCCTTCGCCACGCGCGCGTACTCGGCCACGGCGGCCTCCGCGGAGTCGGCCACCAGCACGTTGCGGCGCAGCGGCTGCGGCCCGAACGGGAGGCCCCGCTCGGCCATTCCCGTACGCACGAGCTCGTACCGTTCGGCCACCGCGGGCGGCGGGAGCTCGGGCGGCACCGCGTACCCGGTGGCGTACCGGCCGGCGCGGCGGGCACCGGCCTTGGCGAACGCGCCGATCCAGATCGGCGGGTGCGGCTGCTGCACCGGCCGGATGTGCGGGCGCACCCCGTCGAGCCGGAAGTGGCGGCCGTGGTGGGTGACCTCGTCCTCCGTCCACAGCCGGGGCAGGAGCTCGAGGATCTCGTCCAGCCGCGCCGCCCGCTCCTCGTACGGCACGCCGAGGTGGTCGAACTCCTCGGCGCGGTAGCCGAGCCCGACGCCGAAGACGAGCCGGCCCTCGGTGACGACGTCGAGCGTCGCGATCTCCTCGGCGAGCAGGACGGGGTGGTACAGCGGCCCGATCATGACCTGCGTGACGAGCTTCGTGCCGGGCGAGACGTGCGCCGCGAGCCGGGCGAGCCAGGGCACCGGCTGCATCCACCGCAGGTCGCCGTAGAGGAAGTGCTGCCCGATCGCGATGTGGGAGAACCCGTTCTGCTCGGCCTCCCCGACGATCCGCAGCACGTCCTGGAACTGCTGGTCCGGTGGGACCGACCTGGGGACGTCGCTGAGCAGCATGCCGACCTGGACCATGTGGATACCCCTTCAGTGCGTGCCCAGCGGGCGGCCGTCGAGGTGCCGGGAGGGCAGCAGGAGCACCACCAGCACCCCGATCGCGGCCGGGACGAGGAAGGCGTAGAAGTTCCATGCCACCGGCACACCGGCCGCCGCGATGAGGCCGCCGAGGATCGGTCCGAAGATCCCACCCAGGCGGGCCACCGTCATGATCGAGCCCAGCGCCGTGGCCCGCACGGCGGCGGGGAACCACGTCGCGATGAACCCGTTGAGGACGACCGCCGTGCCGTTGGCCCCGACGCCGGCGAGGAACACCGCGACGTACAGCACGGCCGTCGGCGGGCCGAGGCTGAGCGTCACCAGCGCGAGGACGCCGATGCCGAACCCGGCGAGGGCCATCCGGCGCGGGCCGACGCGGTCGGCGAGCCAGGCCAGTACGGACGCGCCGGCGATCGCGCCGACGCTCATGGTCGCGAGGAAGCTCAGCGCCGAACCGAGTGGGTACCCGGCGGAGCGCATGATCTGCGGGAGCCAGGTGCTCAGCCCGTAGATGAAGAGCTGGCCGATGAGGGTGGCAACGGCGAACACGACCGCCGTGCCCAGCAGGGGCCGCCGGAGCAGGACCTTCAGGGCGGCGCGGGGGTTCGGGCGCCCGCCGTCCCCGGCGGGAGGCCCGGACGGCTCGGCCGGCTCGGGCAGGCCGTACTCCCGCGCGACGCGGCGCGCCTCGTCGGTCCGGCCCTGGCCCGCGAGGTAGCTCACGGACTCCGGGAGCATGCGGTACGCCACGGGCGCGAGGACGAGCAGGGGCAGCGCGCCGACGAGGTACATCGGCCGGAACCCGTACGCGGGCAGGACCCAGATGCCCAGCACGGCGGCCCCGATCGTGCCGACCGAGAAGCACGAGCTCACGAGCGCGCTGGCGAGGTTGCGCCGGTGCGGCGGGGCGAACTCCACGGTGAGCGCGATCGCCGTCGGGAGCAGGCCGCCGAGCCCGACGCCTGCGAGGAAGCGGAACAGGCCGAAGAGCTCGGCCGAGGGGGCCAGCGCGCACCCGACCATGAAGACCGAGAAGACGCTCATGCTGGTGAGCAGCATCCGGCGGCGGCCGAGCAGGTCGGTCGCCACCCCGCACACCAGCGTGCCGACCAGCATGCCCATGAGCGCGTAGCTCGCGATCAGCCCGACGCGCACGGCGTCGAGGCCCCACGGCTCGTACGCGAGCAGCGCGGGGATGGTGGTGCCGAACACCGAGAGGTCGTAGCCGTCGAACATGACGGCGCAGCCGCAGATGACCGCGACGAGAGTGCCGGTGCGGGTCCTGCCGCGAGTCCTGCCTTGCCGGGCCGTGCTCGCGTCCAGGGCCACGGGTCCTCCTCGACGTTGCGCGGCACTTTCCATGCTATTGATGCGCATCAATCTAGGGGTGCGCTCGCGCCGGACACAAGAGGCGTACCAATATCAGGGTTTGCCTGGCGGTCCGGATACCCTGCACGCATGGAAGCAGTAGCGCGCGCCCGTGCCATCGGCCCGGCGCCGCGGTCGATCAAGCGCGGGGCCAAGGTGGCAGAGGCCCTCGCGCAGGAGATCGTGCACGAGATCGTCTCGCGCAAGCTGCCGCCGGGCACCCTGCTGTCCTCCGAAGCGCAGATGCTCGAGGACTACGGCGTCGGCCGCGGGTCGCTCCGGGAGGCACTGCGGATCCTGGAGGTGCACGGCCTCATCACGATGAAGCCGGGCCGCAACGGCGGCCCGATGGTGATCGAGGTCGGCACCCGCGACTACGGGCGGATGTCCACCCTCTTCTTCCACCTCGGTGGCATGACCTTCCAGCAGCTCGTCGAGGCGCGGCTCATCCTCGAGCCGATGATGGCGCGCCTGGCGGCGGAGCGGCGTGGGCAGGAGCTGGTGGGACAGCTCGCCGACCCGGGGTCCACGCAGGTGGACGACGACCGCGTCTACTACGAGGCCACCAACGAGTTCCACCGCACGGTCGCCGCCATGTCGGGCAACCCGGTGCTCAACCTGATCAGCGTGTCGCTGGAGGACATCTTCCGCGACCAGGTGAGCGGCGCCCTGTCCCCGAAGGACGAGCGCACGCACGTCCTGGAGGTCCACATCGCCATCGCCGAGGCGATCGCCGCCGGGCGGGCCGAGGAGGCCGAGCGACTCATGCGCGAGCACATGCAGGAGTACGCCGACTGGGTCCGCAGGCGCCGCCCCGAACTGATGGAGGAGGTCATCGACTGGCGGTGACGCCGGCTGGCGGTGACGTCGTCGCCGGAGCTCATCGTCCCCGCCACACCGGCGCCCGCTTCTCCGCGAACGCCCGCGCGCCCTCCTGCGCGTCCTCGGACTCCCGCACCGGCGCGTAGATCTCCCACTGCCTCCCGAACGCCTCCGCCGCAGGCCACTCCTGGCCCTCGGTGAGGATCCTCCTGGTGGCCTGCACGGCGAGCGGCGCGTTCGCGGCGATCCGCTCGGCCAGCTCGAGCGCGGCGGGTAGCACCTGCCCGTCGGGCACGAGCCGGTTGACCACGCCTGCGGCGTGTGCCTCGGCCGCCCCGATGCGGTCGCCGGTGAGCGCCCACTCGGTGGCCTTCGCCAGGCCGGCCTTGCGGGGCAGCCGCAGCAGCCCGCCCCCTCCCGCGATGAGCCCACGCTTCACCTCGGGGAGCCCGAAGGAGGCCCCCTGACCGGCGACGATGAGGTCGCAGGCCAGCGCGATCTCGAAGCCACCCGCCAGCGCGGGGCCCTCCACCGCGGCGATCAGCGGGGTCGACGGCGGCCGCTCGACGAGCCCGGCGAAGCCGCGGCCGGGCACGTGCGGCTTCTCGCCGGCGAGGAACGCCTTCAGGTCCATCCCCGCGCTGAACACCCCGCCCGCGCCGGTGAGCACGCCGACGAACAGGGACGGG
This sequence comes from Pseudonocardia adelaidensis, assembly GCF_039543345.1. Classification (NCBI taxonomy): domain Bacteria; kingdom Bacillati; phylum Actinomycetota; class Actinomycetes; order Pseudonocardiales; family Pseudonocardiaceae; genus Pseudonocardia; species Pseudonocardia adelaidensis. The sequence continues at coordinate 11,158 of NZ_BAABJO010000033.1, forward strand.
TCCTCGTCCAGCTCGTCCATCGCCGCCCCGATGAGCCGCGCGGCGGCGGTGTTGATCGCGTTCCTGACCGCGGGCCGGTCGATCGTCACGACGAGCACCGCGTCCCGGCGCTCGACGGTCACCTCGCTCATATCGGGGCTCATTTCGGGGGCATTCGGATCGCGCCGTCGAGCCGGATCGTCTCGCCGTTGAGCATCGGGTTGTCGACGATCGCGAGCGCGAGGCGGGCGAACTCGTCGGGCACGCCGAGACGGCGCGGGTGCGGCACCGCCTGTGCGAGGGAGTCCTTCACGTTCTCGGGCAGCCGGGCGAGGATCGGGGTGTCGAACGTGCCGGGCGCGATGGTGGCCACGCGGATCTGCCGGCTCGCCAGGTCGCGGGCGGCCACCAGCGTGAGCCCGACGATGCCGGCCTTCGCCGACGCGTAGGGCAGCTGCCCGATCTGACCCTCCCAGGCCGCCACCGACGCGGTGAGCACGCAGACCCCGCGCTCGCCCTCGACCGGCTCGTGCGCGGCCATCCGGGCCGCCGCCTGGCTGAGCACGTTGAACGTGCCGATCAGGTTGACGCGCACCACGGACTCGTAGAGCTCGAGCGAGCCGGGCTTCCCCTCCTTGTCGACCACGCGCATCGCGCCGCCGCGCCCGGCGCAGTGCACCAGCGTGCGCAGCGGGCCGAGCTCGTCGGCCGCGGCCACCGCAGCCGCGACGGCCTCGGGGTCGGTGACGTCGGCCGCGGCGAACCGGGTCTTCCCGCCGAGCTCCCGGGCGACATCCGCGCCCGCCGACGACGGCAGGTCCACGATCACGGTGGGGACCCCGCGCTCGACCAGCCGGCGCGCCGTCGCCAGGCCCAGCCCGGAGGCTCCCCCGGTGACCACGGCCGACCCGCTCGTGACCTCCATGCCTCAGCTCCCTCCCCGGTTCAGGTTCTCCAGCACCATCGCGTTGGCCATGCCGCCCGCCTCGCACATCGTCTGCAGCCCGTAGCGGCGCCCGGTGTCCTCCAGGAACCCGAGCATCGTGGTGGTCAACCGCACCCCGGACGCGCCGAGCGGGTGGCCGAGCGCGATCGCGCCGCCGCGCGGGTTCAGCACCTCGTCCGGCACCCCGAACTCCGCCTGCCACGCCAGCGGCACGGGCGCGAACGCCTCGTTGACCTCGACCGCGCCGATGTCGTCCAGGCGCAGGCCGGAGCGGGTGAGCAGCTTGTGCGTGGCCGGGATCGGCCCGGTGAGCATCAGCAGCGGGTCGTCCGCGGTCACGGTGCTGGCGACGACGCGGGCCCGCGGGGTGAGGCCCAGCGCCGCCGCGCGGTCCTCGCTCGTGACGAGGATCGCGGCCGCCCCGTCCGTGATCTGCGAGGCGTTGCCCGCCGTGATCTTCCAGTCCAGGTCGGGGAAGCGCGCCGCGTGCCGGCTCCGGGCGAACGCAGGCGGAAGCGCGGCGAGCCTCTCCTCCGTGGTGCCGGGGCGGATGCTCTCGTCGGCGCGCACCGGGCCGGCCGGCGTCTCGATCGGCACGATCTCGCGGTCGAACGAGCCGTCGGCCGCCGCGGCGGCGGCCCGCCGGTGGGAGCGCGCTGCGTACGCGTCCAGCCGCGCCCGCGGGATGCCCCACTTGTGCGCCACCAGCTCGGCCGAGATCCCCTGCGGGACGAGCCCGGGCGCGTAGCGCCGCGCGACGAGCGGGCCGTACGGGTCCGCGTCGCCGCGTGCCGACCCCATCGGCACCCGGCTCATCGACTCCACGCCGGCCGCGACGACGATGTCGTACGCGCCCGCGACCACGCCCTGCACCGCGAAGTCGAGGGCCTGCTGGCCCGACCCGCACTTGCGCTCGATCGTCACCGACGGCACGTGCTCCGGCCAGCCCGCGGCCAGTACCGCCTGCCGCCCGGGCGTCGCCGACTGCTCCCCGTTCTGGCCCACGCAGCCGACGAGGACGTCGTCGATCGTTCCCGGGTCGATGCCGGTGCGGGCCACGAGCGCCTGGAGCACCTGCGCGAGCAGGTCGACCGGGTGGACCTGGGACAGCGCTCCGCCGGGCTTCCCCCGGCCCATGGGGCTGCGGACGGCGTCGACGAGCACGGCGGCGGGCATGGTTGACACCATAACCATGCGCACCAATAACATGGAAACTGTGACCTTCGACCTGCCCGCCCGGCACCAGGAGCTGCGTGAGCGCGCGCGCAAGGTCGCCGACGACGTGCGCTGGCGGGCCGGTGTGGCCGACGCCGCCACCGACGTCGACCCCGTGATGCGGGACGCGCTGCGCGCGAGCGGGCTCGTCGAGCTCGCGGTCCGGACCGGCGCGGACGAGGTCGTGGACCCGCTCGCCGTCACGGTGGTCCGGGAGGCGTTCGGCGGCGTCTCGGCCCATCTCGACTCGCTCTTCGCGATGCAGGGGATCGGCAGCTATGCCCTCGCCGTCGCCGGGGGCGCCCGCGCGCAGCGGGAGTGGCTGCCGCGGGTCGTCGCCCTCGACGCGATCGCCGCGCTGGGCCTCACCGAACCGGGCGTCGGCTCCGACCTCAAGGCGATCACGACGACCGTCCGCGCGGAGGGCGGGGAGCTCGTGGTCGACGGGCGCAAGTCGTTCATCACGAACGCCCCGGCCGCCGCGTTCGTCACGGTCCTCGCGAAGGAGGGGGATGGCTACTCGCTCGTCCTCGTGCCCACCGGCATCCCGGGCGTGACGGTCGAGTCCGGGCCGGACCTCATCGCCCCGCACGTCATCGGGGACGTGGTGCTCGACGGCGTCCGGGTGCCGGCCGACGCGCGGGTCGGCGAGCCGGGGCAGGCGTTCCCGCTGGTGCTGCAGACGCTCGCCACGTTCCGCGTCTCCGTCGCCGGCTCGGCCGTCGGGCTCGCGCAGGCCGCGCTGGACGAGGCGGTGGCGCACACGACCTCGCGCGAGCAGTTCGGCACCACGCTCGCGCGCCTCGGACCGCTCCCGCAGATGCTCGGCACCTGCTGGACCGAGATCGAGCAGGCCCGGCTGCTGACGTACGCGGCCGCGACCCGGGCGGGCGCCGACCCGGTCGGCGCCCTGCACTGGTCGTCGATGGCGAAGGTCGCCGCCACCGAGGCGGCCGCCCGCGTCGTCGACCGCTGCGTGCAGATGATGGGCCGGTTCGGGATCGTCACCGGATCCACCATCGAGCGCCTGTACCGCAACGCCCGCCCCATGCGCATCTACGAGGGCGGTAACGAGGTGCTCCTCGGGCAGCTCGCGAAAACACTCACCCGACCGACCTGAAGGAGGAGCCCGATGACGCTGCTCGCCGGGAAGACCGCACTCGTCACCGCAGGCGCCTCGGGCATGGGCCGCGCCTCGGCCGAGCTATTCGCCCGCGAGGGCGCCCACGTCGTGGTGGTGGACGTGGCCGAGGCCGCGGCGAAGGACACGGTCGACGGGATCGTGGCCGCGGGCGGGTCCGCCACGGCTGCCGTGGCGGACGTGCGCGACCTCGACGCGCTGAAGGCCCTGGCCACCCAGGTGACCCGGGACCACGGTGCCCTGCACGTGCTGCACAACAACGTCGGCATCCCCGGCGCCGCCACCCTCGACATCACGCCCGAGGAGTGGGACACCGCGCTCGAGATCAACGCCCGGGCGGCCTTCTTCCTCACCGGCTACCTCACCGACGCGCTCAAGGCCGCCGGCGGGGCCTCGGTGATCTTCACCAGCTCAACGTCGGGGCTCGTGGGCTCGCCGTTCAGCCCGCTCTACTCGTTCACCAAGGGCGGCCTCATCGCACTCGTGCGTTCCATGGCGCTGGCGTTCGCCGCCGACGGCGTGCGGGTGAACGCGATCGCGCCGGGCACCGTCGAGACGCCGGGGCTGCCCGCGTTCTTCCGCGCGAGCCCGGAGGAGACGGAGCGGCGCAAGGCCGCGTTCGTGGCGACGATCCCGATGGGCCGGGCGGCGCAGCCGGCGGAGATCGCGAAGGTGGCGTTGTTCCTCGCCAGCGACCTCTCCAGCTACGTCACCGGCACGACCCTGCCCGTGGACGGTGGGCTGACCGCGAAGTAGCCGGGATGCTCACACCAGGTCGCTGCGGGACAGCACGCCGACGAGCCGCCCGCTCTCGACCACGGGCACCATCCGCAGGCCGTGCTCGGCGACGAGGAGGCGGGCGCTGGAGATCGGGTCCTCCGGTGAGAGCGTGATGACGTCCTTGGTCATGACCGACCCGACCGTGCGGCCGTTCGTGCGCCCGGACAGCGGTTCCTTGCCCAGGATGTCGGCCTCGCTGACGAGCCCGACCAGCTTGCCCTGGTCGTCGACCACCGGGAGCGACTTGTGCCTGCGCTCGACGAGGCGCTCGGCGATCGTGTCGATCGGGTCGACCGCGCGGGCGGTGACGACCGCCGTCGTCATGGCCTCGCGGACCAGGCCCGTGGCGGGCAAGGGCCCCTTGCGGCGGACGGGAGGTGGGGTGGCCAGGCTGTCGAGGTCGTCGCCCTTGACGCGCTGGACGAGCCGCCCGAGCGGTCCCGGCCGGGACCGGACGCGCAGCAGGTCGCTGCGGGTGACGACCCCGACGAGCGTGGCCCCGTCGACCACCGGCATGACGCGCAGCTCGCCGTACGAGCGCAGGCGGTGGGCCAGCAGGCTGAGGTTGGCCCGTGGCGGCACGGACAGCACGTCGGGGTTCATCACGGCCCCGACCCGGGTGGTGTCGGCGCCACCGTCCTCGCGGTGCCGCAGCACGTCGATGAGGCTGATCATCCCGACCAGCCGGAACCTCCGGTCGATGACGGGGAGGGCGCTGTACCGGAGCTCCGTCATCTTGTGCACGGCCACGGAGACGGGGTCGTCCGGGCCGACCGTGACGACGCGGGTGGTCATGACATCACGGGCGCGCAGAGCCATGGGGCGACCGTAGCGGTGGGTAGCGACGAGGAGGGACTTCAGTGGCGGACTTCGAGGTGGGAGGGCGTGCCGCGATCGTGACCGGCGGCGGGTCGGGCATCGGGCGGGCGGTCGCGCACACCCTGGCCCGGGGCGGCGCGGCCGTGCTCGTGGCGGACGTCGTCCCGGAGGCGGCGGAGCGCGTCACGACCGAGATCATCGCGGGAGGTGGCACGGCGCGGGCGTTCGCCGCGGACGTCGCCGACCCGGACGCGGTGGCCGCGATGGTGGCCGCTGCGGGCGAGCTCGGCCCGCTGCGCATCGCCGTGAACAACGCCGGGATCGCGGGGGAGTCGAACCCGGTCGCCGAGGTGCCCCTCGACGACTGGCGGCGGGTGATCGAGGTGAACCTCAACTCCGTCTTCTACTGCACCCGCGCCGAGGTGCCTGCCATGATCGCCGCGGGCGGCGGGTCGATCGTCAACATGGCCTCCGTCCTCGGCGGGGTCGGCTTCGCGAACTCGGCCGCGTACGTGGCGGCGAAGCACGGCGTCGTGGGGCTCACGAAGACGGCGGCGCTCGAGTACGCGGCGGCCGGGGTGCGGGTGAACGCCGTCGGGCCCGGCTTCATCACCACGCCGCTGCTGGAGGCCAACCTCGGGCCCGAGGAGATCGCGTTCCTGGACGCTCAGCACGCCCTCGGGCGCATGGGTGGCCCGGAGGAGGTGGCGACGCTGGTCGCCTACCTCGCCGGGGACGCGTCCACCTTCGTCACCGGCAGCTACCACCTGGTGGACGGCGGATACGCGGCCCGGTGACCGGTGGCCGGACGGGCGGCGACGTCCTCCGGCTGGGGCGTACGTAGGCATGCCCGGACCGCGGCACCCGCATCGTCCAGGCCACATCACCGCTGATGGGCCACCTAAAAATATGCGCATGATGACTAGCGTGATAAGGGTGCGGATGGCTACGGTCTTCGCGGGCGCGACGGGGCGCCCGCCGGGACGGAGGTTGATGCCGTGCAGACCGTGGGAGCGCTGCTCTGGGAGCCGGGGACCCGCTCGGGGTGGAGCGTCGAGGAGATCGAGCTCGACCCGCCCGAGGCCGGCGAGGTGCTGGTCAAGCTGACCTCCTCGGGCATCTGCCACAGCGACGACCACCTCGACACCGGGGACATCCCGCTGCCGTGGGCGCCGATCCTCGGCGGGCACGAGGGCGCGGGGGTGGTGACCGAGGTCGGGCCGGAGGTGCACGACCTCGCGGAGGGCGACCACGTCGTCCTGTCGTTCCTCCCGTCCTGCGGCAGGTGCCGGATGTGCGTGTCGGGGCGGGCGAACATGTGCGACCTCGGCGCCGGGGTGCTCGCGGGCCGGGCGCCGGACGGCACGCACCGGATCCACGCGCGCGGCAAGGGTGTCGGCGCGATGAGCTACCTCGGCACGTTCGCGCCGTACGTCGTGGCCCCGGCGGCCGCGGTCGTGAAGATCGACCCGGAGATCCCGCTGATGCCGGCGTCGCTCATCGGCTGCGGGGTCCCGACCGGCTGGGGCTCGTCGGTCTACGCGGCGGACATGCAGCTCGGCGACACCGTGGTGATCTTCGGGACGGGCGGGGTCGGCATGAACGCCGTGCAGGGCGCGGTCCATCGCGGGGCGAAGAACATCGTGGCCGTCGACCCGGTGGAGTTCAAACGGGACAAGGCGAAGGAGTTCGGTGCCACGCACGCCGTCGCCACGCACGCCGAGGCGGCGGGCCTCGTCGAGCAGATGACGAACGGGCAGGGCGCCGACCGCGTGATCATCACGGTGGACGTGGCGCGCGGCGAGATCGTCGAGCAGGCCAACCAGCTCACCCGGCGCGGCGGGGTCATCGTGCTCACTGCCGCCGCGCCGGTGCTGCAGCGCGACGTCCAGTTCGACCTGTTCACGTTCGCGATGTCGGGCAAGCGGCTGCAGGGCTCGCTCTACGGCACCACCCAGTCGCGCAACGACATCCCGCTGATCGCGGACCTGTACAAGCGGGGCCAGCTCGAGCTCGACGAGCTGATCACGAGGACCTACCGGCTCGAGGACATCAACGAGGCGTTCGCCGACCTGCGGGACGGCAGGAACCTCCGCGGCGTCATCGTCTACGACGACTGAGGCCGCGATGACCGAGCGTCACGCGCAGGCGATCGCCGACCGGTTCCACATCACCACCGACCACGTCGCGTCCTGCCGCATCTCGCCGCTGACCCCGCCCGAGATGGAGGGCATCGATGCCTGACGCGCACTGGGACCGCCGGAGACTGCTCCGGGCGACGGGAGCGCTCGTGCTGGCGGCGGGTCTCGCCGCGTGCACCGCACCCGGCGGGGACACCGGCACCACCCCGAGCGGGGCCGGAGGTGGCGGGCAGGGCCTGCCACCCACGATCACGATCCTCTCCATCCGGGCGTTGACGGGGCCGGTGTCGTTCGCCGGGATCAACGCCCAGAAGGGGATCGACCTCGCGGTCGAGCAGGTCGCGAAGGACGGGCTGCTCGGCGGCAGCACCCTCGAGATCGAGACGAAGGACGTCGGCGCGAGCACCCAGGAGGCGGCGAGCGCCGCGAGCCAGGCCATCGCCGACCCGTCCTACGCGGCGATCCTCGGCCCGGAGGCCAGCGCACAGGCCGCGGCGGTCTCGCCGATCGCGCAGAGCTCCGGGATGCCCGTCGCCTACGTGCAGGCGGGCAGCGGGGGCGTCCTCGTCGGCGACTACACGTTCCGGGTGACGCCGCCTGCGCAGTCGTACTTCGGGGTCGTCGGCGACCACCTCTCCCGGGAGGACGTGCGGACCGCGTCGGTGTTGTTCAACAGCGGCAACCCGACGCTCGCCGAGCTCGGGCAGACCGTCGTGCCGCAGCTCGGCGCGCAACGCGGCTTCCGGATCGTCGGGTCGGCGGGGGTGGAGGTCACCGCGCAGGACTTCACCACCGCCGCGTCCCAGATCGCCGGACAGGCGCCGGACGTGGCGTTCCTGATGCTGACCGGGCCGCAGAGCCCGGTCGCGATCACGCAGCTGCGCCAGGCGGGGTTCACCGGTGAGATCGTCGGGATGAGCGCGATGGGCGCGGGCAACCTCGCCCCGGCGGGCGCGCAGGCCGCCGGGGCGGTCTGGCCGTCCAACTTCACGGCCACGCAGTCGGCGCCGAGCTCGCAGGAGTTCGTGCGGGCCTACCAGGCGAAGTACGGCGGCGAGGCGCCGAACAACTACGCGGCGGAGGCCTACGACGCCGTGTGGTTCCTCGCCCGGGGCATCGCGAAGGCGAACAGCACCGATCGCGCCGCCGTGCAGCATGGCCTCGACGCGGTCGCGAAGGACGGGTTCGCCGGGGCGCAGGGCGAGCTCACCTTCGACGGTCACGACGCGCGGGTGCCCGGCGTCCTGGTGCGCTGGGACGGCGCAGCCGAGGCCGTGCTGGCGGACGGCACCTCCTGAGATGGCCCAGGACGTGCTGAACGCGCTGACGCTCGGCTCGCTCTACCTGCTGTTCGCGCTGGGGATGAGCCTGGCGTGGGGCACGGTCGGGGTGCTGAACTTCGCCCACGGCTCGATCTTCATGTTCGCCGCGTTCGGCGCCCACCTCGCGGTACAGGTGGTGCCCCTCTCGATGCCGTCGATGATCGCGCTCGGGGTCGGCATCGGCGCGGTGCTGTCGCTCGCCGTGCAGGTGCTGGCGTTCGAGCCGATCCAGCGCCGGGCGAGGGACCCGCACCAGGCCCAGCTCCAGATCATCGTGGCCGGGATCGGGATCGCCGGTATCCCGCTCGCCATCGCCCAGTACGTGACGCGCAGCGTGCCGTTCGGCTACTCCGCGGGGACGTTCCAGGTAACGGTGCACGAGTTCGGAGCGGTGCGGGTGACCGACGTCCAGGTCGTGATCCTGGTGGCCGCGCTCGGGCTCGCGGCGCTGATCGCGTGGTGGCTGCGGGCGGCGCGGCCCGGCCTCGCGCTCCGCGCGATCGGCGTCGAGCCGGAGGTCGCCGCGATGATGGGCGTCGACCGCCGCAGGCTCGCGCTGCTCACGATGGCGGTGGCCGGCGGGCTGGCCGGTCTCGCCGGGGTGCTGCTCACCTACCACCTCGGCTCCATCGCCCCGGAGACCGGCGACGCGTTCCTGCTGAAGGCGTTCGCGGCGATCATCCTCGGCGGGGTCGGCAGCATCGCCGGTGTCGCGATCGGTGCGATGGTGCTCGCGGGGGTCGAGACGCTCGTGCTGGTCACGACGTCCGGCACGTGGGCGCCGGCCATCGCGTTCGGGGTGCTGTTCCTGATGCTGCTGGTGCGGCCGCGCGGCCTCCTGGGCCGCCAGGAGGTGCGCCGGACGTGAACGCGTGGTTCGTCTCCCACCAGGTGCTCGTCCAGTCGACGCTGATCAGCCTGCTGCTCGCGCTGTCGATCCAGGTGCCGCTGCGGGCCGGGGTGTTCTCGTTCGCCGGGATCGGCAGCTACGCGATCGGCGCCTACGCCGCCGCGATCGTGACGATCCGGTTGCAGGTGGCGCCGGTGTTCGCGATCGGCGCCGGCGTCGTGATCGCCGCCGTGGCCGGATACCTGCTGGCGCTGCTGGTCGCGCGGCTCTCGGGCCTGTACCTGGGCATGGCCACGATCGCGTTCGCCCTGTTCCTCGGCGTGGTGGCGGTCAACGGCGGCGAGCTCACCGGCGGCGCCACCGGCCTGTACGGGGCGATCAGCACGCTCACCACGGGACACGTCGTCGCGATCACCGTGGTCGTCGTCCTGCTGCTCGTGGTGAACGAGCGCGGGGCGTTCGGACGCCGGATCGACGCGGTGCGCGAGGACCCGCAGCTCGCGGTCTCGCTCGGCGTCGACGTGGGCCGGGTGCGGCGGCGGGTGTTCGTCGTGAGCGGCGCGCTCGGCGCCTGCGCCGGCGGCATGAACAGCCTCCTGCGCACCACGGTCTCCCCGGAGACGATCGGGTTCCAGCTCGTGGTCACCGCGCTCACGATGATCATCGTGGGCGGGGCGCTGTCCTGGGCGGGCGCGGCGATCGGGGCCGTGATCTTCACCTGGCTGCCCAGCGTGCTGCAGGTCGTCGGCGACTGGCAGCCGGTGGTCTACGGGGTGCTCGTGGCGCTCGCGGCGATCTACATGCCGACCGGGCTGCTCGGGGTCGCGCAGTCGGCGTGGCGGCGGGCCCGCCGCCGCCCCCTGCCCGCCGACGATCGGGAGCGTCCGGACGGCGACGACCCGGAGCGGGCGCTGGCCGCGCTGCAGGAGGTGCGGCCGTGACGACCGCACCCGCGCGCACGGCCGTGCTCACGACGAGCGACGTGGCCGTCCACTTCGGCGGGATCAAGGCCGTCGACGGGGTCGACCTGGGCATCGCGCCCGGCGAGATCCTCGGGATCCTCGGCCCGAACGGCTCCGGCAAGAGCACCCTGCTCGCCGCCGTCACCCGGCTCGTGCCGCTCACCAGGGGCCGGCTCTCGCTCGACGGCACCGACTACACCGGCAGCCCGGCGTACCGGCTGGCGCGGCGGGGGATCGCGCGGACCTTCCAGACCGTGCGCCTGCTGCCGGACCTGACCGTGCTGGAGAACGTCCAGCTGGGCGCGGACCTGCACCTCCCGCGCGCCTCCCGGCTGCGCGAGCTGCTGCGGCGCGGCGCCGTCCCCGAGGTGGCCGAGGCCGTGGAACGCACCGGGATCGGCGACGCGCTCGACCGGCGCCCCGGCGAGCTGTCCTACGGCACCGCGCGGCGGGTGGAGATCGCGCGGGCGCTGGCCGCAGGGCCGCGGGTGCTGCTGCTCGACGAGCCCACGGCCGGGATGAACCAGCCCGAGCGGCGGGAGGTGGCCGGGCTGCTGCGGCGGCTGCGCGACGAGGGCCTCGCGCAGCTGCTCGTGGAGCACGACGTGCAGATGATGGTCGACACCTGCGACCGCCTGCTCGCGATGAACCAGGGCGTGCGCATCGCCGAGGGTGCGCCCACGGACGTCGTCGAGGACGCCGGAGTGCAGTCGGCCTACCTGGGGCGCCCTTCCGGACCGCAGCAAGGTGGCTTTGCTCCGGTTGAGCCGCAGCAAAGCCACCTTGCTGCGACCCGGGAACGGGAGGCAGGCCGTGCTGCAGATCGCTGACCTGCACGTCCGCTACGCCACCGCCGAGGCCGTCCGCGGCGTGGACCTCACCGCGACCCCGGGCCGGGTCACGCTCGTCCTCGGCGCGAACGGTGCCGGCAAGACGAGCACGCTGCGGGCCGCCGCCGGGCTGGTGCCCGCCCACCGCGGGACGGTCGTGCTGGACGGCAACGACGTCACCGGGCACCCGCCGCACGCCGTGGTGCGCGCGGGGATGGTGCTCGTGCCCGAGGGCAGGCGCGTGTTCGCACCGCTCACGGTGGAGGAGAACCTGGTGCTGGGCGGCTACACGGTGCCGAAGGCCCGGTCGCGGGAGCTCATGGAGCGGGTGTTCGCGCTGTTCCCGATCCTGCGGGAGCGCCGCCGCGGGCCGGCGGGCCTGCTGTCCGGTGGCGAGCAGCAGATGCTCGCGTTCGGGCGGGCGCTGATGGCGCAGCCGCGGGTGGTGCTGCTCGACGAGCCGTCGATGGGGCTGGCGCCGGCGATGGTCGCGTCCGTGCTCGGCGCCGTCCGCGAGATGGCCGACTCGGGTCTCGCGGTGCTGCTCGTGGAGCAGAACGCCGAGGCGGGTCTCGCGGTGGCCGACGAGGTGGTGGCGATGGCGCGGGGCGAGGTCGTGTTCCGCGGCGCCGCCGACCTGGCGCGCTCGCACGCCTCCGTCCTGCGGGTGTTCCTCGGTGAGGCGGCCCTGGCCAATAAACTCTAATCATGATTAGATTATTTGGACGGAGGTGACATGCGGACCTACACCGATCTCGTGCCGGTCTTCCCGGACCAGGAGGACTGGACCCTCGCGACCGCCCTGCGCCACCACGCCGCCCGGCGGCCCGACGCGATCCTGTTCGACCTTCCCGAGGAAGGGGCCAGGTTCGCCTACGCCGAGGCGCTCGCGCAGGCGGAGTCGGTGGCCGACCGGCTGGCCGAGGCCGGCGCGGCCCCCGGCGACCGGGTGCTGGTGATGGCCGCGAACTCCTCGCAGTTCCTGCGCACCTGGCTCGGCACCGGCGTCGGCGGCACCGTCGAGGTGCCGGTCAACACCGCGTACGAGGGCGTGTTCCTCTCCCACCAGCTGCAGGTCGCGGGCCCGCGCTGGGCCGTGATCGACGACGTGCACGCGATGAAGTTCCTGGCCGTGGCCGATGCCGCCCGCGTCGTCGAGCACTTCTGGGTGATCGACACCGGTTCCCGCGACCACGCGATCGACGTGCTGCGCACGGCGGGCTGGGCGGCCGGCCCGTGGGAGGACCTGGCGCGGGGCGCCCGGCCGGGCGCGCGGTTCCCGGACGTGCGGCCGCACCACCTGGCCTCGATCTTCTTCACCTCCGGCACGACCGGCCCGTCGAAGGGCGTGGCGATGCCGCACGGGCAGATGTTCTTCTTCGGTGAGGAGGTCGTGAGCCTGCAGCGGCTCACCGCCGAGGACGTCTACTTCACCTGCACGCCGCTCTTCCACGGCAACGCCCAGTTCATGGCGGTCTACCCGGCGCTGATCGCGGGCGCCCGGGTGGTGTGCCGGCCCCGGTTCTCGGCGAGCCGGTGGGCCGAGCACCTGCGCGTCTCGGGGGTCACCGTCACGAACCTCATCGGCGTGATGATGGACTTCATCTGGAAGCAGCCGCCGCGCCCGGACGACGCGGACAACCGGCTGCGCTCGGTGTTCGCCGCGCCGACCGCCAGCTCCATCCTCGCCGGCTTCAAGGAGCGGTTCGGGATCGAGGCGTTCGTCGAGGTCTTCGGGCTCACCGAGACGAGCGCGCCGATCCTGGCCCCCTACGGTGAGGACCGGCCCGCGGGCGCGGCCGGGCTGCAGGCCGCCGACTGGTTCGACGTCCGGCTCGTCGACCCGGAGACCGACCGCGAGGTGCCGGTCGGGGAGATCGGCGAGCTGGTGGTGCGCCCCCGGCATCCGTGGACGTGCTCGCTCGGCTACTACGGGATGCCGGAGAAGACCGCCGAGGCGTGGCGCAACCTGTGGTTCCACACCGGCGACGCCCTGCGCAAGGACGCCGACGGCTGGTTCTACTTCGTCGACCGGTACAAGGACGCGCTGCGCCGCCGCGGCGAGAACATCAGCTCCTACGAGGTCGAGCAGGCCCTGCTCGGACACGACGCCGTGGTCGAGTGCGCGGTGATCGGCGTGGCCGCCGAGTCCGAGGCCGGCGAGGACGAGGTGATGGCCTACCTCGTCACCAACCGCGAGGTCGACCCGCGGGAGATCTGGGACTGGTGCACGGGCCGGGTGCCCGCCTTCGCGGTGCCCCGGTTCGTCCGCGTCGTCGACGCGCTGCCCAAGACGCCGTCCGAGCGGGTGCAGAAGGCGCAGCTGCGGGCGCTGGGCGTCACCGAGGACACCCACGACCGGCTCGCCGGGGTAGGGGTATAGCGCTGTGGACTACACCGAGGACCCCACCCACCGCGAGATCCGCGAGGCGGTCCGGGCGCTGTGCAAGCGGTTCCCGGACGAGTACTGGATGGAGCACGACACCTCGCACGAGTTCCCGTGGGGGTTCTACGACGCGGTGCGCGACGCCGGGTGGCTCGGCCTCACCATCCCCGAGGAGTACGGCGGCGGCGGGCTCGGCGTCACGGAGGCGGGGATCGTCGAGCGCGAGATCGCGGCGTCCGGCGCGGGGATGGGCGGCTGCAGCGCCGTGCACATCGGCATCTTCGGCTTCCACCCGATCATCGAGCACGGCTCGGAGTCGTTGAAGCGCCGGTTCCTGCCGCAGGCCGTCAGCGGGGAGCTGCACGTCTCGTTCGCGGTGACCGAGCCCGACGCGGGCACCGACACGACCAACATCTCGACCGCGGCGCGCAAGGTCGACGGCGGCTGGATCGTCACCGGCAAGAAGGTCTGGATCACGAAGGCGCAGGAGAGCGGGCGGATGCTGCTGCTGGCCCGAACCTCGCCGAAGGACCCGAACCGGAAGACCCACGGGCTCACGCTGTTCTTCGCCGAGATCGACCGGGAGAAGGTGCAGGTCCGGGAGATCCCCAAGATGGGCCGCAACGCCGTCGACACCAACGAGCTGTTCATCGACGAGCTCTTCGTCGCCGACGAGGACGTGGTCGGCGAGGTGGACCGCGGCTTCCGCACGATCCTCGGCGGGCTCAACGCCGAGCGCGTGATCAGCGCGAACGCCGCGCTCGGCATCGGCGAGGCCGCGGTGCGCCGCGGCGTCGCGTACGCGAAGCAGCGTGCGGTGTTCGGCCGGGCGATCGGGCAGAACCAGGGCATCGCGTTCCCGCTCGCCGAGGCGCGGATCCGGCTCGACGCCGCCGAACAGGTCGTGGAGCGCGCCGCGTGGCTGGTCGACAAGGGGGTGCCGTGCGGGCGGGAGGCCAACGCCGCGAAGTACCTGTGCGCCGAGGCCGGGTTCTTCGCCGCGGACGTCGCGCTGCAGGTGCACGGCGGGTTCGGCTACGGCAAGGAGTTCCACGTCGAGCGCTACTTCCGCGAGGCGCGGCTCATGCGGATCGCGCCGATCAGCCAGGAGATGGTGCTCAACTACACGGCCGAGCACGTGCTGGGCCTGCCCCGGAGCTACTGATGCAGCCCTACCGCTCGATCCTCTTCGTCCCCGGGCACAAGCCCGCCTGGGTCGGCAAGGCGCTCGCCTCCGGCGCCGACTGCGTGGTGCTCGACCTCGAGGACTCCGTGCCCGCCGAGCTCAAGGCGGGCGCGCGGGCCACCGTCGCCGAGTCGATCCGCGCGATCCGGGAGCGCGACGAGCGCGTCGGCGTGTTCGTGCGCGTCAACCCCCTGGACACCCGCACCACGGGCGCCGACCTGGAGGCGGTCGTCGTCCCCGGGCTCACCGGAGTGTTCGCGCCGAAGATCGGCGCGGCCACCGACGTGCTGCGCTACGACGCGCTGCTCGACCACTTCGAGGAACGCAACGGGGTGAGGGGCCTGGAGTACATCGTGCCCGTCGAGATGATCGGCGCGATCCAGGACGCCCGCGCGATCGCCACGGCTTCACCCAGGGTGGGCGCCATGATCGGGCCCACCGCCGAGCACGCCGACATCGCCCGCGCGGTCGGCTACCAGTGGACGCCCGGCGGCGAGGAGACGCTCTACCTGCGCAGCCGCATCCTGCTCGCCTGCCGGGAGGCCGGGATCCACCCGCTCACCGGGCTCTGGGAGCGGCTCGACGACCTCGCCGGGCTGAAGGCGTTCGCGGAGCACGGCCGCAGGCTCGGGTTCCGCGGCATGATCGCGATTCACCCGAGCCACGTGCCGGTCGTCAACGAGGCGTTCTCGCCGACGCCGGAGGACATCGCGTTCCACGAGGGCCTGCTCGCCGCGTACGAGCAGGCCGCCGCGGCCGGCGACGGCGCCGTGCGCTACCGCGGCGTCCACATCGACAAGGCCCACGCCGACACCGCGCGCGAGTGGCTCGCCCACGCGCGTTCGCTTCCGGGAGGTGCGGGGTGAGAGGGCTGTACTTCGAGGAGTTCGAGGTGGGGCGGGTCTACCGGCACCCGTTCACCCGGACCGTCACCGAGTCCGACAACGTGCTGTTCACGTCGCTGACGATGAACCCGCAGCCGCTGCACCTCGACCACGAGTTCGCCAAGGGCACCATCCACGGGCGGCCGCTGTTCAACAGCCTCTTCACGCTCGCGCTGGTGGGCGGCTTCCACGTCATGGAGCTGACGTTCGGCACGACGCTGGGCAACCTCGGGTACGACTCGGTCAAGTTCCCGCACCCGGTGTTCCACGGCGACACCCTGCGCGGCGAGACCACGATCCTCGACAAGCGGGAGAGCAGGAGCCGCACCGACAGCGGGATCGTGTGGTTCGAGCACCGCGGCTACAACCAGCACGACGAGCTGATCATGGTGTGCACCCGGGCGGGGCTGATGGCGAAGCGGCCCGAGAACGGCGGAAGCAACCCGGAGGTGGGGGCATGACGACCACGACCGACACGGATCTGCGGCACTGGGTGCCCGGCGTCCGCGATCTGACGATCGACGGGAACGCGGTGCCCGGCGCGGGTTCGGAGATCGAGGCGGTCAACCCGGCCACCGAGCAGGTCACCGCCACCGTCGCGGCGGCGAGCGTCGCGCAGGTGGACGAGGCCGTCGCCGCGGCCCGCCGCGCCTTCCCGGCATGGGCCGCCGCGTCCCCGGCCGAGCGCAGCGCCGCCCTGAACCGGCTCGCCGACCTGATGGAACGCCACTCCGAGCGCCTGGCGGCGGCGATCGTCAACGAGGTGGGCACGCCCATCGCGTTCGCCGAGATCATGCAGGTGAGGCTGGGGATCTCGCACCTGCGCTGGCAGGCCGAGGCGGCGCTGCACGACCGCACGGTGGACCTGGGGGAGTGGCCCGACCCGGTGCCCACCCGCTCCGAGGTGGCCTACCGGCCGGCCGGTGTGGTCGCGTGCATCACGGGCTACAACTACCCGCTCAACCTGGCGATCTTCAAGTTCGGCGCCGCGCTCGCAGCGGGCTGCACGGTCGTGCTGCTGCCCTCGCCGCGCACCCCGCTCACGACGCTGTGGCTCGGGGAGCTGTTCCGGGAGGCCGAGATCCCCGCCGGGGTGATCAACGTGGTGCTCGGCGGCCCGGAGGTCGGCCAGCACCTCACCAGCCACCCGCTGGTGGACCGCGTCTCGTTCACCGGGTCCGACGCCATCGGCGCGAAGATCATGAAGCAGGCCGCGGCCGGGTTGAAGGGCGTGACGCTGGAGCTGGGCGGCAAGTCGCCGAACATCCTCCTGCCCGGCGTCGACGCGGCTGGCCTCGCCAAGGACATCCACCTGCGCTGGGCCCGCAACGGCGGCCAGGGCTGCGCGGCGCTGGCGCGGCTGCTGGTGCACGAGAGCCTGGTCGACGAGTTCCTCGGCGCCTCGAAGGAGGCGTTCACGGCGCTCAAGGTCGGCGATCCGTGGGACCGCAGCGTGAACATCGGCCCGATGATCCGCCCCGACCACCGGGCACGGGTGCAGTCCTACATCGACGGCGCGCTCGCGGACGGCGGCGAGATCGTGCTGTCCCTGGACACCCCGGTGCCCGACCGCGGGTACTTCGTCAACCCGGTGGTGATCGGCGGCCTCCCGCACTCCGCTCGGGCCGTGCAGGAGGAGATCTTCGGCCCGGTCGCGGTGCTCGTCCCGTTCGCGGACGAGGACGAGGCGGTCCGGCTGGCCAACGACACCGCCTACGGCCTCGCCGCCAACGTCTTCACCCCGGACGTCGCGCACGGACGGGCCCTCGCCGCCCGGCTGCGCTCCGGCACCGTGTGGGTCAACGGCGGCGGGAACATGCGCCCGGACGCACCGTTCGGCGGCTTCGGCCGCTCCGGCGTCGGCCGTGAGATCGGGGAGTGGGGCATCCGGGAGTACCTCGAGGTGCAGCACGTGCAGTGGAGGGTGTGAAGGCGTCGATGAGCACATCGTCGGGGACCCCGCCGCTTCGCGGGATCACTGTGCTCGAGCTGGGCACCATGTACGCCGCGCCCACCACGGGCCGGATGCTGCGCGACTTCGGCGCCCGGGTGATCAAGGTCGAGGACCCGCGGGTCGGCGACTACGCCCGGCAGTGGACACCGCAGCACGAGGGCCTGTCGATCGGCTTCGCCCGGCTGAACGCCGGCAAGGAGTCGGTGGGCATCGACCTGCGGCGCACCGAGGGCCGCGACCTCGTGCGCCGCCTCGCCGCACGGGTCGACGTCGTCATCGAGTCGTTCCGGCCCGGCCGCCTGGAGGAGTGGGGGCTCGGCTACGACGTCCTGTCGGCCGAGAACCCCGGACTGGTGCTCACCCGCGTCTCCGGGTTCGGGCAGACCGGCCCGTACCGCGAGCGGCCCGGCTTCGGCACGGTGGCGGAGACCGCGAGCGGGTACGCGTACGTCAACGGCTGGCCCGACACCCCGCCGACGTCGCCGCCGTTCGGGTTCGCGGACTCGATCGCCGGCCTCGCCGCCGCGTTCGGGACCACCACGAGCCTGCTGCGCCGCACCGCCACCGGGTGCGGTGACGTCGTCGACGTGGCCCTCTACGAGCCGCTGATGTTCATCATGGGCGACGTCATCCTGAACTACAGCGCCACCGGGCACGTCCAGCAGCGGGTGGGCAACGGCTCGGGCTCGGCATCGCCGCGGGGCATCTACCAGGCCGGCGACGGGCACTGGCTCGCGATCGCCGCGTCCAACCAGACGATCGCGATGCGCCTGTTCGACGCGATGGGCCGCCCGGAGTACCGGGACGACCCGCGGTTCTCCACGAACCGCGCCCGCATGCGCCACAACGAGGAGCTGCAGGAGCTCGTGCGGGCCTGGGTGGTGGCCCGGCCCCGCGACGAGGTGCTCGCCGACCTCGACGCGCACGAGGTGGTGGCCGCGCCCGTCAACGACGCCGCCGACATCGTCGCCGACCCGCACTTCCGGGAGCGCACCCTCGTCGACCTCGCCGGCAGCGTGCTGGGCCGGGCGCTCGTCCCGGGGCCGGTGCTGCACCTCGGCGGCTACGCCGGGCCGGTCTACGACGGCGTGCCGGAGATCGGGGAGCACACCGCGCCCGTGCTGGGTGAGGTGCTCGGGCTCTCCGGCCCGGAGCTCGCCGCTCTCGACCGCGCCGACGTCGTCCGCTCGAGCCCGGTCGGCGCGGCATGACGGGGGTCGACCTGACCGGCAAGGTCGCGCTGGTCACCGGCGGCAGCCGCGGGCTCGGCCGGGAGATCGCGCACGGGCTGGCCGCCGCGGGCGCCGACGTCGTGATCGCCAGCCGGACGCTCGCGAACTGCGAGAAGACCGCCGCCGAGGTACGGGAGCGGACCGGGCGTCGAGCGCTCCCCGTGGCCGCACACGTCGGTCGCTGGGACGCCCTCGACGACCTCGCCGAGCGCGCCTACGGCGAGTTCGGGCACGTCGACGTGCTCGTGAACAACGCGGGGATGTCGCCGCGCTACGACACGGTGGCCGAGGTCTCCGAGGAGCTCTTCGACAAGGTGATCGGCGTGAACCTCAAGGGGCCGTTCCGGCTCGCCGCCCTGGTCGGAACCCGGATGGCGGCCGGGGACGGCGGGTCGATCATCAACATCAGCAGCACCGGCGCCGTCCGCCCGCGGGCCGACATCGTGCCGTACGCGGCCGCGAAGGCCGGGCTGAACGCGGTGACGGCCGGGCTCGCGCACGCGTTCGGCCCGACGGTGCGGGTCAACGCGATCATGTGCGGCACCTTCCTCACCGACATCAGCGCAGCATGGGACGTGGACACGTTCGCCCGGCGGGCCGCGACCTTCGCACTCGGCCGCGGCGGGCGCCCCTCCGAGATCGTCGGGACCGCGCTGTACCTGGCAGGCGACTGGTCCTCCTACACCACCGGCGCCGTGCTCACCGTCGATGGGGGCCAGCCGTGATCATCGATGTCCACTGCCACGCCTGGCCGGACGCGATCGCGGAGAAGGCGCTCGGGCCGCGGGTGCCGCAGCTGCCGCGGGTCGGCGACGGCAAGCTCTCCAGCCTGCACGGCGTGCTCGACCGCTCGGGGGTCGACCGCGGGGTGCTGCTCGGCATCGCCGACAGCGCGAGGTACGTCGACCGCGTGAACGCGTTCGTCGCGCGCAGCCGCGGCGGCCAACTCCTGGGGTTCGGCACGGTGCACCCCGACCTTCCGGTCGAGGAGAACCTGGCGAGCCTGCGCCGCCACGGCATCCGCGGCGTCAAGCTGCACTCGCTGTTCCAGGGCTTCGCCTACGACGACCCGCGGGTGTGGGACCTCCTCGAGGCGTTCGGCTCGGAGATCGCCGTGATCGCGCACGTCGGCGCGGGCGGCGACCGGGAGAGCAACGAGCGCGCCACGCCCGGGATGATCCGCGCCATCGTCCGCCGGTTCCCCGACCTCGAGCTGGTCGCGTGCCACTTCGGCGGCTACCACCGCCTGGAGGAGGCCGAGGCCGAGCTGCTCGGCGAGAACGTCTTCCTGGAGACCTCCTGGCCACCGACCATGGCCCAGCTCGCGCCCGAGAAGGTGCGGGAGATCATCGGCAGGCACGGCGCCGACCGGATCGTCTTCGGCTCGGACTGGCCGATGGCCGACCCGGCTGCCGAGATCGCCGCGATCCGCGGGCTCGGCCTCTCCGACGACGACACCGCCGGGATCCTCGGCGGCAACTTCGCCCGGTTCATGGGGCTGGCCGATGGGTGAGGACAGCGTTCTCGTCGCGCGGCGCGGCGACGCCACCTGGATCACGCTCAACCGCCCGGAGCGGCGCAACGCCTACGACCCGGAGATGGCCGACGCGGTCGTTGCGGCACTGGACGGCTCGACCCGCAGCCGCGCCGTCGTCATCACCGGGGCGCCCGGGGCGTTCTGCGCCGGCGGCGCGCTCGGCAACCTGTCCGCGCCGGACGTGACCTCGATGCGTGGGCTCTACCGCGGCTCCCTGCGGCTCTTCGACGCGGTGCGCAACCACCCGCGCCCCGTGATCGCCGCCGTCAACGGGGCCGCGGCGGGCGGCGGCAACGAGCTGGTCGTCGCCTGCGACCTCGCGATCGCCGCCGAGTCGGCGACGTTCGGGCAGACCGGGCCCCGGGTCGGCAGCGCGCCCGTCACCGGTGCCACCAACGTGCTGGGCGTGCAGATCGGCGAGAAGCGGGCCAAGGAGATGGCGCTGCTCTGCCGCCGCTACACCGCCGCGCAGGCCCTGGAGCTGGGCCTGGTCAACGCCGTCGTGCCGGACGAGGAGCTGGAGGCCGCCGTCGACGCGGTGGTCGCCGAGCTCGCCGCGCTCTCCCCGCGGTACCTGGAGATCGCCAAGGTCAGCTCGAACATCTGGTGGAACGCCGCGCGCGACTCGTTCACGAACGGCCTCGGCATGCTGGTGCAGGCGATCGGCAGCCCGGACATGGCCGAGGGCGCGCAGGCCTTCCTGGAGAAGCGCAGGCCCCGGTTCCCCGATCCCGACGCCTGAGGAGGCCCCGTGACCCGGCCGGAGGGGGAGGTCGTGCTGATCGACACGCCGATGACCAACTGGCCGGGCATCTGCGCCAAGACGGCCGGCCGCACCGGCGCGGACCGGGCGGACTACGAGGCGTCCACCCGGCACCTCGGCGTGCTCAGGGCGCCCTGTCGCCGGAGGTGGTCGCGCACGCGGCCGCCTACCTCGCGTCGGAGGAGGCGGCCGCGGTCACCGGGCAGACGGTCGTCGTCGATTCCGGGCACCTCGCCCTCGCCGGCTACGACCCCGCCCCAGCGAGCTAGGCGCCGAGGAACTCCACCAGCAGGTCGCTGATCTCGTCGGCGTGCGTCCACAGCATCCCGTGCGGCGCACCCTCGATCTCGACGTAGCGGGCGCTGGGCAGGCGCTTCGTGAACTCCCGGCCCGTGGCGTCGATCGGCAGGATGCGGTCGTGCGTGCCGTGCACGATGAGCGTGGGCACGTCGACCTTCTGGATGTCGGCGCGGAAGTCCGTGCCCCACGTCGGCACCACCGCCCAGGATGCGCGGGCGCCGGCAGCGGCGGCCACGTTCCAGCTGTTGCGCACGGCCTCCTCGCTGATCCGCGAGCCCAGGTTCTCGTCGAGGTTGTAGAAGTTCTCGTAGAACTGGGTGAACCAGGCGTACCGGTCGGCCTTGGCGGTGGCGAGGATGCCGTCGAAGACGCCCTGGTCGACGCCGGTCGGGTTGTCGGCCGTCTTGATCAGGTACGGCTCCAGCGAGGCCAGGAACACCGCCTTCGCCACGCGCCCCGACCCGTGCCGGGCCAGGTACCGCGCGACCTCGCCGGTACCCATCGAGAAGCCGACGAGCACCGCGTCGCTGAGGTCCAGGGTGGTGATGACCTTGTCGAGGTCGTCGGCGAAGGTGTCGTAGTCGTAGCCGGCCGATGGCTTGCTGGAGTCGCCGAACCCGCGGCGGTCGTAGGTGATGACCCGGTAGCCGGCCTCCAGCAGCCGCTCCTCCTGCTTCTCCCACGACGCCCCGCTGAGCGGGTAGCCGTGGATCAGGACGACCGGCTGCCCGGTGCCCCGGTCGGTGCAGTTCAGGACGATGTCGGTGCTGTTCTCGTGTCCGACGGTGATCGTCGCCATGGTCGCGACTTCCTTCCGGTGTGGGTTGTTGACCGGGCCGAAGTTATTACCGAACGATCGGTAATACAACGTGACGAGCGCAATGCGGCAGCTTTACCGTTCGTTCGGTAATGTCGAACCATGCCTCGCCCCCAGACGGTCCCCGACGACGAGCTCTTCGACCGCCTCGCCGAGGTCTTCCGCGTGGCGGGATTCGAAGGTGCCTCGCTCGGCGCGCTCGCCGACGGTGCCCGGCTCCAGCGGGCGAGCCTGTACCACCGCTTCCCCGACGGCAAGGTGCAGATGGCGGAGGCCGTGATGGGCCGGGTGCGTGAGCGCTTCACCCGCGCCCTCGAGCCGATGACGAGCGACCCCGACGTCACGGCCGGCGTCGTCGAGTCGGGCAGGCGGATCTCCGCGATCTACGCCGACGGCACCCTGCCGTGCGTGCTGGACACGCTCACGCTGTCCGGTGCCCCCGAGAGCGTCCGCGCGAGCGCCGCCGAGATCACCGCGGCCTGGATCGACGCGATGGCCGCGGCCGGCGGACGCGGCGGCGCCTCCCCGGACGCGGCGCGGGCCGCGGCCGAGGACGCGTTCGTCCGGATCGAGGGCAGCCTGGTGCTGGCCCGGCTGCGCGGCGACCCCACCGCGTTCCGCCGCGCGATCACCGAGCTCCCGCAGATGCTGCTGGGCGGGCCTCAGGCGCTCAGCACGAAGCCTTCGTAACCGTTCGCCGCCACCTCGTCGCACTTCTGCCGGTACGGGCCGACCCCGCCGATGTAGGGGAGGAAGACCCGGGGCTTGCCGGGGACGTTCGAGCCCATGTACCAGGAGTTGGCGGTGGGGTAGAGGGTGGTGCGGCCCACCTCGTCGACGTGCCGGGTCCAGGCGTCCTCGGCCTCCGCGGAGGCCTCCATCGTGGCCTTGCCGCCGGTGCGCAGCGCGCCGATCGCGTCGGCCACCCAGTCCACGTGCTGCTCGATCGACACGATCATGTTGGACAGCACCGAGGGGCTGCCCGGCCCGGTGATCGTGAACAGGTTGGGGAACCCGGCCACCGCGACCCCGAGGTACGTGCGCGGGCCCTCCTTCCACTTGTCGGCCAGCGCCACCCCGTCCCGGCCCCGGATGTCGATGCGGGTGAGCGCGCCGGTCATCGCGTCGAACCCGGTGGCGAACACGATCGAGTCGAACTCGTACTCGCGCTCCGAGGTGCGGATCCCCGTCGGCGTGATCTCGACGATCGGCGTCTTCCGGACGTTCACCAGGTGCACGTGCGGCAGGTTGAACGTCTCGTAGTAGTCGGTGCCGAGGCACGGCCGCTTGGTGCCGAAGGGGTGGTCGGTGGGCTGCAGCATCGCGGCCACCTCGGGGTCCTTGACGATCTCGGCGATCCGGTCCCGCACGTACTGCGCCGCGGTGTCGTTCGCCTCCTTGCTCGTGATCATGTCCGTGTACCCGGCGAGGAGGCTGACGAGCTGGTTGTCCTTGTCGTACCAGCCGCGCGCGTAGTAGGCGTTGCGCTCCTCCTCGCTGGCCTCCAGCGCCGACTTCGTCGGCGGCGGCACCGCGATCCCGAACGCCGACTCCCGGTTGGCCCTGCGGTGCTCCGCGTAGTTCGCCTTGACCGACCGCTGGTGCTCGGGGTCGATCGGGTGGTTGTGCGCGGGGACGACGAAGTTCGGCGTGCGCTGGAAGACCGTGAGGTCGGCGGCCTGATGCGCGAGCAGCGGGATGGCCTGCACCCCACTCGACCCGGTGCCGACCACGCCGAGGCGCTGCCCGGTGAAGTCCACGCCCTCCTCGGGCCAGTGCCCGGTGTGGTACCAGTCCCCCTGGAAGTCCTCCAGGCCCGGCACCTCCGGCACCTTCGACGCCGACAGGCATCCGGTGGCCATCACGACGTACTGCGCGGACACCTCGTCACCCCGGTCGGTGCGCACCAGCCAGCGCTGCGCGTCCTCCTGGTAGCCGGCCTCGGTCACCCGCGTCTCGAGCTGGATGTCGCGGCGCAGGTCGAAGCGGTCGGCGACGTGGTTCAGGTAGCGGCGCAGCTCCTCCTGCGGCGGGTACTTCTCCGTCCACTCCCATTCCTGCTCGAGCTCGGGGTCGAAGGAGAAGCTGTAGTCCATGCTCTTCACGTCGACGCGGGCGCCGGGGTACCGGTTCCAGTACCAGGTGCCGCCCACGCCGTCGCCGGCCTCGAAGACCTGCACCGTGAGGCCCATGCCGCGCAGCTTGTGCAGCATGTACATCCCGGACATCCCGGCGCCGACGACGACCGCGTCCACCGTCCTGCTCATCTCGGGAGCCCCTCAGGCCGGCTGGACGGTGAGCAGGCGGTCGACCGCCTCGGCGACGTAGTCGATCCCGGCCGCGCTGCCGGGCAGGACGTTGACCATGGTGAAGAAGCCGTGCATCTGCCCCTCGAAGCGCCGGGAGCGCACCTCCACCCCCGCTGCGCGCAGCGCGTCGGCGTAGGCCTCGCCCTCCTGGCGCAGCACGTCGTGCTCGGCGGTGAGGACGACAGCGGGCGGCAGACCCGACAGGTCGGTGGCCTTCGCCGGGCAGGCGTCGAGGTTCTGCCGGGAGGCGGGCTCGGGTGCGTAGTGGTTCCAGAACCAGATCATCGAGTCGCGGCTGAGCAGCAGCTGGTTGGCCGGGTCGACGTAGGTGGCGTTGTCCAGGTCGCAGTCGGTGACGGGGTAGACGAGGACCTGCATCGCGATCGCCGGGCCGCCGGCTTCGCGCGCCTTGAGCGCCATGATCGTGGCGAGGTTGCCGCCCGCGCTGTCCCCGGCGACGACGAGCGGCACCCGCGCCCCGGCGATCTCCTCCAGGTGGGCGTCGACCCACCGCAGTGCGGTCCACGAGTCGTCGGCCGCGGCGGGGTAGCGGTTCTCCGGGGCCATCCGGTAGTCGACCAGCACCACGGCGCACCCGGTGCGGACGGCGAGGGTGCGCGCGAGCGTCTCGAACTCGGGGAGGGCGCCGATCACCCAGCCACCGCCGTGGTAGTAGACGACCACGCCGCGCGGGCGCTCGTCCGGGACGAGGACGCGCAGCGGGATCGCGTGCCCGTCCGGGGCCGGTGCGCTCGTGTCGGTGGCCCGGTGCACCTCCGGTCCGGTCCCGTACATCTCGGCGAGCGCCGCGGTCAGGTCGCGCGCCTCCGCCGGGGTCATCTCGTGGATGGGCTTGCCGCCGCTCTCGGCCAGCTGTGCCATCAGGGCTGTCGTCGCCTCATCCAGGGCCATGATCCGCCTTTCCGACCGCGGTGTCGGGAGAGTCGTGTCGAAAATAGGTGCATCGTGTTAAACCTGACAAGGGTTTCTCAGGAGCCGCCGCGTCCGTCGCCGCCGATGCGCCTGCTGTCGTGGCTGACCTGCCGCCCGGTGGGGACGGCCTCGAGCACCACCCGGCCCGGGCTGTCGAGCAGGCGGACGAACGCGGCGGGGTCGGCCACCCCCAGGCGCGCGGCGAACGCCGGGTAGAACCAGTCCTTCACGTCGCGGTCCGCGTGCAGCGTGGTCCTGGCCCGTACCGCCACCATCCGGCGGCCGGGCAGGCCCGTGCCGCTGTTGTCGACCACGAGCGTGAGTCGCGGGTCGGCGCGCAGCGACTCGACGTGCTCGCGCCCGGACACGGCGGTCAGCCAGAAACGGCCGTCGTGGCGCAGGTAGCTCATGCGCACGCCGAAGGGCCAGCCGGTGCGCGAGTGGTAGGCCACCGTGCACTCGGTGGCGAGCTCGTAGAGCTCGGCCAGGTCGGCCGCGGCCAGGCCGGTGCCGCGCAGGTCCTCGATGTCCTCGACGCCGAGCCGGGGGTCCCTCATGGAGAAAAGCTTGTCATCTTATGCAGGGATCCGGTAGGAATGAGTGCATGGCGGCGCCGTCGATCGGGACATCGCGCGGCACACCGCCGCCCTGCTCGGTTACACACCCGACGACCGGCTCCACAGCGTCTTGCCGCTGTTCCACTCGAACGCCCGCTGCTGCAGCGTGATGGCCGCGGCCGAGGCAGCCGCCGACCTCGTGCTCGACCGCACGTTCTCGGCGAGCGGGTTCTGGGACACCTGCCGCCGGCACCGGATCACCGCGTTCAACTACCAGGGCGCGATGATGTCGATCCTCCACAAGCGCCCGCCGCGGCCGGATGACGCGGACAACCCGGTCCGGCACGGGGTGCCGTCGGAGCTGTCCGAGGAGGAGGTTGCGGTTGCCGTGGTCCCGGCGGCGGGCAGGCAGATCGATCCCGCCGAGCTCGTCGAGCACTGCCGCGGGGCCTCACCGCCTTCGCCGTGCCCCGCTACGTCCGCGCGCTGGACGCGCTGCCGCTCACGCCGAGCCAGCGCGTGGAGAAGTACGAGCTGCGCGCCGAGGGGCTGACCCCGGACACGTGGGACCGGGAGGCACCGGCATGACCCGGTTCGCGCGCGCCGAGCCGGCGCCGGGCGTCGTCCTGCTGACCATGTGCCGTCCGCAGAAGCTGAACGCGATGGACCGGCTCTGGTTCGCCGAGCTGACCGAGCTCATGGCCGCGCTCGGGGTCGAGGACGGGGTGCGCGCCGTCGTGCTCACGGGCGAGGGCCGGGCGTTCTCCGCGGGTGGGGACATCGACATGTTCGCCGACCTCGACGGCGACGTCGTCCGCGTCCGCCCGCACCTGCGACGGGTCTACGACGCGTTCCACGCGGTGGAGCGCTGCGCCGTCCCGGTGATCGCCGCCGTGAACGGGCTGGCCTACGGCGGCGGCACCGAGCTGGCGCTCGCCTGCGACATCGTGCTGGCCGGTGAGTCGGCGCGGTTCGCGTTCAAGGAGCCGACGGTCGGGCTGAGCCCGGGCTACGGGATCGTGCGCGGCCCCGAGGTGCTCGGCAGGCACTGGACGCGCTACCTCGCACTCACGGGCCGCGAGATCGACCCCTCCCGGGCCGAGCGGGCAGGCCTGGTGCAGGAGGTGCACCCCGACCCCGACCTGCTGCCGGCCGCCGTGGCGCTGGCCGCCGAGATCGCCGCCCTCCCGCCGCTGGCCGTGCAGGTGGGCAAGGCGTTCGTCAACCGGGACGCGGTCGGCGGGTTCGCCGAGTCCGTGGAGGCCACCGCGCTGTTGTTCGGCACCCCGGAACACCGCGCCGCCGTCAGGGCCTTCCGGGCGCGCCGCGCCCATTCGGATGACATCGCGACTCACGGAACGTGATCGTTTCGGTGGGCGCGCGAGGCGGAGCTGCGCGAACGCGCTGTTGGTCCGTGCAGGCCATCCGGATCATCTGGACGGGGCAGTCGACAAGCTCGGCCGACTCTGCTTGCATAGCCCGCGGTCCCGGGAGAGTGACCGATCCGGAACCGACCGTCACCGAAAGTCGCACCGAATGCCGAGGTGGACCGCATGGCGACGCGGGCGCGCGCTCGTGAGATATTCGATCGATCACGTGTACTGCTCGACCGCTCGCGCGTGGTGGCGGCGCAGCTGCTGGACCCGCCCCGGCATCCCGCGCCGAGGGCCATCGAGGCCGCGCCGAGCGCGTGGGCCGAGGCCGCGCGCAACGAGTCGCTCGTCGACGCCTGCGCGAGCATCGCGCTGCGCGATCTCAACCTGATCGACACGCTCCTGGCCGAGCTCGAGGAGATGGAGCGCAAGGAGGACGACAGCACGCGGCTGGGCCAGCTCTACCGGCTGGACCACCTGGCCGCCCGCCTGCGCCGCAACGCCGAGAACCTGCGGGTGCTCGCCGACCGGGACGCAGGGGCGAGCGGTGGGGAGACCACCTCGATCCTCGACACCGTCCGCGGGGCGATGTCCTCGATCGACCAGTACGCCCGGATCGGGATCGGCCGCATGGTGTCGCTGGGCGTGGTGGGCTTCGCCGCCGACGACCTCTCCCGGGTGCTCGCGGAGCTGCTCGACAACGCCGCCAACCACTCCCCGCCGAGCGAGCCGGTCCGGGTCAGCGCCCACCTCACCGAGCAGGGCAGCGTGCTGATCCGGATCGAGGACGGCGGCATCGGGCTCCCCGCGGACCGCCTCGCCGACCTCAACCGCCGGCTCTCCCAGGCGCTGCGGCTCGACGACGACGCCGTGCGCCACATGGGCCTGTCGGTCGTCGGACGGCTCGCCGAGCGGCACGACCTGCGCGTGGCATTGCACCGCAGGCTGCCGAACGGCACCACCGCCACCGTGCTCGTCCCGCCTGCGCTGGTGACGGAGCTGCCGGAGGAGGGGTGGACGGGCGCCCGGACCGTCCCGGCCAACGGCAACGGCCAGTGGCACCCGGTGCCGGAGCCCCGCGAGGCCGCCCCCGTGCCGGCCACCGGCGGAGGAGCGGACGCGCCCACGGCCACACCGCCGTCCGGCCTGCCCCGGCGCAGCCCGCCCGCGTCTCCGCCCTCACCCGCACCCCGCCCGCCGGCGCCGACGATCAGCGGCACCACGGCCAGCGGGCTGCCTCGCCGCGTGTCGCGCAGCATCAAGGACGCCACCGCGGTCGACGAGCCGGAGGGCGCTGCCGATCCCGACGACCACGACAAGTTCCTGGCCGACCTGGGCGACTTCACCGACGGGGAGCAGGCCGCGCGTGCCGAGCACGCCGACGGGGACGCTGATGGGAACGCCGACGGGGAGCCGAAGTGACGACGGAGGGCCGAGGATCACCCCAGGACTTCGGCTGGTTGGTGAACGACTTCGTCGGCCGCGTGCACGGCGTCACGCACGCGCTGATCATGTCGTCCGACGGGTTCCCGCTGACCGCGTCGCACAGCGTCGCGCGGGACGACGCCGAGCAGCTCGCCGCGATCGCGAGCGGGCTGCTGAGCCTGGCCCGCAACAGCGCCTCGCTGTTCGACAAGGGCACGTGCGAGCAGATCATGATCCGCATGACGTACGGCTGGTTCCTGTTCATGGGCATCGGCTCCGGTGCCGGCCTCGCGGTGCTGACCGGGCCGGACTGCGACATGAAGGTCGTGGCCTACGAGATGACCCAGTTCGTGCGCAACACGGGCCACGCGCTGACGCCGCAGGTTCGCGCCGACCTGCGCCGGGTGCTCTCCGCGCGGCGGGCACCCGCGTGAGGAGTCCCTCGGAGGTGACCACCATGTCGGGAGAGCCCGGGGAGAACCGGAAGATGCGCAGCAAGCGGATCCGGCCCTACGCGCTCACCGGTGGCCGGACCCGGCCCCGCCACGAGCTGCTGGTCGAGGCCCTGGTCTCGGTGCCGCGGTACGACCCGGGCCTGCCCGACTCGTTGATGCCCGAGTCGCGCGCGCTCTACGAGCGGGCCCGCACCCGCGTGTCGATCGCCGAGCTGTCCGTGGCGCTCTCGATGCCGCTCGGCGTCGTGCGGGTCCTGATCAGCGACCTCGCCGCCCAGGGGGCGGTGTACATCCACCCCACTGCGCACGCCCACCACCACGACCGCGAGATGCTCGGGAGGATCCTCGATGGACTCGAGCGGCTACGGATCTGAGCCGCGGGCCGTGACGTCCGAGGAGGTACGCGAGCCCGACGGGCTGCTCACGGTCTCGGCGAAGATCGTCGTCGCCGGGGGTTTCGGCGTCGGCAAGACGACCTTCGTAGGATCGGTGTCGGAGGTCCCGCCGCTGAACACCGAGGCGTGGATGACCGAGGCCGGCACCGGTGTGGACGAACCCGTCGACGTCGGCAAGTCGACCACGACGGTGGCGATGGACTTCGGGCGCATCACGCTGCACCCCGACCTGCTGCTCTACCTGTTCGGCACGCCCGGGCAGCCGCGGTTCTGGTTCCTCTGGGACGACCTGACGCGGGGTGCCCTCGGGGCCGTCGTGCTCGTCGACACCCGCAAGCTGGACCAGTCGTTCGCCGCGATCAACTACTTCGAGAACGACTCGGACCTGCCGTTCGTGGTGGCGGTCAACAAGTTCCACGGGGAGCTGCACCACGACCTCGACGAGGTGCGCGACGCGCTCGCCCTGCCCGCCGACGTCCCGCTGATCACCTGCGACGCCCGTGAGCGGTCGTCGACGGTCGAGACCCTGCGGCGGCTCGTCACGCACGTCATGTCACTCGGGGAGCTCTCACCGCCAGGAAGGGTGCGCGCACATGCCTAAGGTCCTCATCGTCGGCGCGGGTCAGTCCGGCCTCCAGCTCGCGCTGACCTTGCGGGAGCACGACTACGACGTCACCCTCATGTCCGCGCGCACCCCGGACGAGATCCGCCGCGGCTGGGTGATGTCCACGCAGGGCATGTTCCAGGACGCGCTGCAGATCGAACGCGAACACGGGCTGAACCTGTGGGAGGCCGACGCGGTCCGCATCGAGGGGCTCGGCGTCTCGATCGCGGCCCCCGACTCGAGCAGGGCGCTGGACTGGGTGTGCCGGCTCGACCACCACGCCCAGTCGGTGGACCAGCGGGTGAAGATGGCGGGCTGGCTGGAGCTGCTCGAGCAGCGCGGTGGCAAGGTCGTCATCCACGGCGTCACCACCGCCGATCTCGACAAGCTCACCGACCTCTACGACCTGGTCATCGTCGCCGCCGGCAAGGGCGAGCTGGTGCAGCTGTTCGACCGCAACCCCGAGCGGTCCCCGTTCACCCGGCCGCAGCGCGCCCTCTCGGTGGCCTACGTGCACGGGCTCGCGCCGCGGCCGGAGCACCCGGAGTTCTCCGCGGTGCGGTTCAACATCATCCCGGGGGTCGGCGAGCTCTTCGTGATCCCCGCGTACACGCTGAGCGGCAACTGCGAGATCCTCTTCTTCGAGGGGATCCCGGGCGGGCCGCTGGACTGCTGGACCGACCGGCCCGGCCCGGAGGAGTTCCTCGAGCGGATGCTCGGGCTGATGCAGCGGTTCGTGCCCTGGGAGTACGAGCGGGCGGGGGCGGTGGAGCTGACCGACCCGCGCGCCACCCTGAGCGGCGGGTACACCCCCGTGGTGCGGCTGCCCGTCGGGGAGCTGCCCTCGGGCGGTGCGGTGCTGGGCATGGCCGACGTCGTGGTGGCCAACGACCCGATCACGGGCCAGGGCTCGAACAACGCGGCCAAGTGCGCGGAGATGTACCTCCACAGCATCCTGGACCACGGTGACGGGCCGTTCGACCGCGAGTGGATGACCTCGACCTTCGAGCGGTACTGGGACTACGCACAGCACGTGACGAACTGGACCAACGCGCTCCTCCAGCCGCCCCCGGAACACGTGGTGAAGATCCTCGGGGTGGCGCAGGGCAACGAGACCGTGGCCCGCCGGTTCGTCAACGGCTTCAGCGACCCGTCCGACTTCCGGCACTGGTTCATGGATCCGGAGAAGGCCGAGGCCTACCTGTCCACGGTCGCGTGAACCGGCGTCCTGAACCGGCGGACCGGCGGGACGGTCAGATCACGGTCTCGGTCTCGTAGGTGACGATCGCGACCCCGGCCTGGGCGAAGTTCGCCAGGTCCCCGGTGCCCTCCTGGCCCTGCGGCGAGCCGAGGGAGGCGAGCGCGGCCTCCTTGGTGGGCCAGTCGAGCACGGCGGTGAGGAAGTACTCGGGCTTCGAGCCGTCGAGGCTCTCGCAGACGCCGTAGGTGTACGCGGCCAGGTCGGGCATCCGCTTCGCGAGCGGGGCGTGCACCGACCGGTAGTGCTCCATGAACGCGTCGGGGTCGGCGGGGTGGTGGTAGTTGACGACGAGCCGGTACATGTGGATCTCCTTCAGCGGTGGTAGCTGTCCCAGGTGGGGGCGGTTTCGGGGTAGTCGGCGGGCTCGGGGGACGTGCGGGGCCAGCGGATCCGGTCGGTGCCGCCGAAGCTGGTGGCGAGCCGGTCGGCGGGTACCGCGTACATGAACGTGATCGAGCGCCGCGCGAAGCGCCAGCGCCCTTCCGCGCACCGGTAGGCGTCCTCGTACCGGTAGGAGGCCAGCACCAGCGTGCTGCGGGTGGCGAGCTCGGCGTGCCCGTGCGACCAGCCGCTCGCCGTGCCGTCCCCGTGCAGCGCCACCACGCCGGGGTGCGGGGTGTGCAGCATCGTGCGGTAGCTGTCGAAGCTCGCGACGTACGCGGCGCGGATCGCGTCCGACCCGGCGGCGGGCACCCCGCGCCGCTCGAACACGCCGTCGGCGGCGTACATGGCGACGAGGGCGTCGATGTCGTGGTCGTCCACGGCGCGGGCGTAGAGCGCGCAGAGGTCCTGGATCGCCTGCCGGTCGGCCTGGGTGCGCACGGCGGCCGCGAGCGCCGCGGTGTCCCCGTCGGGCAGCGCGGGCACGGTGGTGAGCGCGGCGGTCACCGCGGGCAGGTCGAGCGTCATGCCCGCGCCTGCTCCGGCAGCGTGCGCAGCACGGTGAGCAGGCGCTCGGGGATCCCGGCCTTGCCGCCGCTCTCCGGGTCGCGGCAGCCGAACGTCATGGCGCCGTGCGTGACCACCTCCCCGTCGCGGACGAAGTCGAACCCGACGGTGTAGGAGGTCGTGCCGATGCGGTCCAGCACGAGCCGGATCGTCAGCTCGTCGAACACCCGCACCATCCGCTGGTAGGTGCACTCCGAGTGCACCCCGACCGTCAGGACGCCGAGCGACTCCTGCAGCTCGCCCGAGCGCAGGCCGTGATCGTAGAGCCAGCCGCTGTACGCGCGCTCCATCCAGCGGTAGTAGATGGCGAAGTAGGCGATGCCCACCGCATCGCAGTCGCCGTAGGACAGCCGGAACGACAGCTCTCTCACGGGACCACCACCGTCGCCGTCCCCGTGACGGCCGGCTCGCCGCCGACCACCTCGAGCACCACCTCGCAGTCCGCGAGCCGCACGCCGTCCTCCTCCCGCAGCGCGGTGACGCTGCCGCGCACCCGCACGTGGTCACCGGCCAGCACCGGCCCGCGGAAGCGCACCCGCAGCCGGCGCAGCCGCTCCGGCCCGCCCGCCCAGGCCGTCACCGCGTTCATCACGTAGCCCATGTTCAGCGGGCCCTGGTTGACCGGGCGGTCGCCCAACCCGAGCCCGCGCACGGTCTCGGTGTCGAAGTGGATCGGGGTGGGATCGGCCAGCAGCGCCGCCGTCGTCTTCATCTTCTCGGCGCTCACCGACTCCACCTCCCACACCGGCAGCTCGCTACCCACCCTCATGGCTCCCTCCGCGGGAGGACGATCGAGTTCCAGCAGGTCGCGACGGCGCCATCCGCGTCGTGCAGGTCCAGCGCGTACCCGACGACGTCGAACGGGCCGGTGCGCCGGCCCACCTTGCGCTCGGCCGAGACGATCCGGCCGCTCACCCGGTACGTGGCGCCGATCCGGAGCGGCCGGTGCAGCGTGGTCTCGTGCTCGCCGAACACCGGCCCGTCCGCCGCCGTGGCCCCGAACCAGGAGAACAGCTCGTCCCAGGTGATCCCCATCGCGCCCGTGGCCGCGAGCCAGGCGAACAGCGGGTGCGCCACCCGGCCGTCCGCATCCTTCAGCGACGGCGGCTCCGCCAGCACGGCGTCGGCGACCAGCCAGGCCCGCCACGGCTCGATCGTGTAGGTGCCGCCCGGGAACTCCCGGCCCACCTGCGCCGCCAGCTCGTCCTCCGTGAAGGGCATTCAGACGTTCCGCTCCGCGTCCGCCCAGTAGGGCGCGCGCAGCTCCCGCTTGAGGATCTTCCCGGTCGGCGCCTTCGGGAGTGCGGCGACGAAGTCGACCGACCGCGGCTTCTGGTAGCCAGCCAGGTGCTCGCGCGCCTCGTCGATGATCTCCTGCTCGGTGGCGGTGCGGCCGGGCTTGAGCACCACGACGGCCTTCACCGACTCGCCCCACTCCTCGTCGGGCACGCCGATCACCGCGCACTCCAGAACCGCGGGGTGCTGGTTGATCGCCTCCTCGACCTGCACGCTGTAGATGTTCTCCCCGCCGGAGATGATCATGTCCTTGGCGCGGTCGACGATGAACACGTAGCGGTCCTCGTCCCAGGTGGCGATGTCACCGGTCCACATCCAGCCGTCGCGCAGCGTCTGCGCCGTGAGCTCGGGCTGGTTGAGGTAGCCGAGCATGTTCGCCTCGGACCGCACGATGATCTGCCCCGGCGTGCGCGCGTCGCGGGGCACGTCGTGACCGTCCGGGTCGACCACCCGCACCGACGTCACGAAGCCCTCTCGGCCGCAGGAGCGCAGCCGCTGCGCGTCGATCCCGCGCACGGCCTTCGCGTGGTCCTCCTGGGACAGGAAGGTCATCGTGGTGCCCTCGGTCTGCCCGTAGCCCTGGATCAGCGTGCACGGGAACGAGTCCAGCGCCGCCCGCACCACCGACGACGGCATCGGACCGCCGCCGTACTGGATGTTGCGCAGGCTCGACAGGTCGAACGAGGAGAAGCCCGGCACGGCCATCATCCAGTTGAGCATCGTGGTGATGCCGAGGAAGGCCGACACCCGCTCGGCCTCGATGATCTCGAGGGCCTGCATCGCCTCGAAGTTGACCAGCACGAGCGGGCAGCCGTGCTTCATGTAGTTCATCGCGAGCACGATCGGGATGTGGTACATCTGCCCGGTGAGCATGTAGACGTCGGTCGGCACGACCCGCTCGGCCACCGTCTGGTTCAGCATCCCGGCCGCCGCGCTGCGGTGCGAGTGCACCGCTCCCTTGGAGCGGCCCGTCGTGCCGCCGGTGTAGAGGATGAAGAACGGGTCGTCGTCGTGCACCTGCCCCGCCCACACCGGCTCCTCGTCCGGTGCCGACCCCAGCAGGCGCTCGAGGCTCCCGTCGCCCTTCTCGCCGAACTGCAGCCAGTGCTCGACCTCCACGTCGCGCTGCAGCTGCTCCACCGTCTCGGACCACTCGGCGCTGCTGATCACGGCCCGCGGCGCCGCGTCGGCGACGATCGCGGCGAGCTCCGGCCCGGCGAGGCGCCAGTTCAGCGGCTGCAGCACCAGCCCGGCACGGCCCGCGGCGAAGTACAGCGCCTGGTACTCGACGCAGTTGCGGGACAGCACCGCGAACCGGTCGCCCGCCTGTAGTCCGAGGCCGCGCAGCCCGTTCGCCGCCCTGCGCACCATGGCGTCGAAGTCCGCCCAGTTCACCCGGCGGTCGTTCGGCACGTCGTAGACCGCCTGGGCGCGCGGGGTGAGCGCGGCCCACTTGGCGGGGATGAGGCCCTGGTTCATCTCAGTAGGGGAGGTCCAGCTGGATGTGCCGCTTCGTGAACCGCCAGGCACCGTCGTCCTCGCGGCGCAGCTCGTCGTCGTAGCGGGCGGTGGACAGCACCCGGGCCGCGCCGTTCTCGACCGAGATCAGCGTGAGGTAGGAGCTGACGGCGGCGGACCGCCCGTCCTCGCGGCGCACCGCGAGGTTGGTGGTGACGTGGCGGCGCTGGTCGGTCTGCGAGGCGAGCGAGTCGACCATCAGCTTCATGATCGCCTCCTTGCCCTCGAACGGGCCGATCAGGTCGCCGTCGGCGATCCGCATGGTGAGCACGGCGTCGTCGGTGAAGGTGTCGGCCATCTCGGCCATGTCGTTGTCGTCGTAGGCGATGGAGTAGCGGTTCAGGACGTTCTCGATCTCACCTCGGTCGGACACGGCGACTCCTGGGGGACGGGGGGATTCACTTGACGTACGCGCCTGCGTCGACCGGGAAGGTCGCCCCGGTGACGTAGCGGGCCTCGTCGCTGGCGAGGAACAGGACCGCGTTGCTGATGTCGCGCGGCTCGACCCACGGCACCGGCAGCCCGTTCAGCGACCGGAACCCGGGCATGGCCTTCTCGACCGTCGGCTCCGGGTCACCGGGAGCGAACATCCCCCACGTGCCCGGGTTCTGGATCATGATCGTGTCGACGTTGGTGGGGTGGATCGTGTTGACGCGGATCGAGTACGGGGCCAGCTCGTTGGCCAGCGTCCGCATCAGCCCGACGATCCCGTGCTTGGCGGCCACGTAGTGGGCGACGTGCTGGATGCCCTTGAGCCCGCCGATCGAGCTGGTGAACAGGATCGAGCCACCCCGGCCTGCATCGATCATGGCCGGGATCGCGACCTTGGCCGTGTGGAAGACGCCGGTCAGGTTGACGTCGATCATGTCCCGCCACTGCTCGGCCGTGAGCTCCCAGGCCCGGCCGTAGGTGGCGATGCCGGCGTTGGCCACCACGGTGTCGATCCGGCCCAGCTCGGCGAGCCCCTCGTCGAAGGCGGACTGCAGCCCGTCGAGGTCGCGCACGTCGGCGCGGCGGGCGACGATCCGCCGGTCGAGGGCCTCGACCGCGCGCACCGTCTCGGCCAGCTCCTCCTCGGTGGCCAGCGGGTAGAACGGCGTGACGGTGTCGATGTCGGCGCAGATGTCCACGGCGACGATGTCGGCGCCCTCCTCGGCCAGGCGCACCGCGTGGCTGCGGCCCTGCCCGCGGGCGGCCCCGGTGATGAAGGCGACCTTGCCGTCCATTCGTCCGGTCATGGCGTCCCCCGCTCAGACGTGGGACGCGGCGGTGACGCCGGCCGGTACGGCACCGGGCGGAAGCCTGCGCTCGCCAGGGGTGAACGTGGCGGGGATGCGCTGCCACCCCTTGTTCACGCCCTGGCGCGGGTAGCGCTCGAGGGCGTCGAGGTCCACGACGTAGTCGGGCATCCGCTCGAGCACCTGGCCGAGCATGGACAGGGCCATCCGCTTGCCCAGGTGCGAGCCCGCGCAGCGGTGGATGCCCACCCCGAAGGCCAGGTGCCGGTTCGGCCAGCGGTGGATGTCGATCTCGTCGGGGTTCTCGAACGCCTTCTCGTCCCGGTTGGCCGACGACCACGCCAGCAACGCGCGGTCGCCCACCTCGAGCGAGCAGCCGTGGAACTCGGTCTCCTCGAGCACGGTGCGGGCGAGCGCCTGGGTGGGGGAGAAGTAGCGCAGGAACTCCTCGAGGGCCCGGGGCAGGAGCGCCGGGTCGTCGATCAGCTCCCGGCGGACGTCCGGGTGCTCGTGGAGCCAGACGAGGGTCTGGCTCACCAGCGACGCCGTGGTGCCCACGCCCCCGGCGATGAGCAGCTCGACGATGGAGAAGACCTCCGCCTGCGTGATCGGCCGCCCGTCCACCTCCTGCTGCAGGAGGTAGCTGATGACGTCGTCGCGCGGCTGCTCCGCGCGCGCGGCGATCACCTCGCGCATCTGCTCGGTGCACCACGGCAGGTCGACCTGCACGGCCTGTTGGTAGGCCGCGCTGGTCGTCTCCTCGGCGAGCGTGGCGTGGTGGGCGCGCGAGTAGCGGTGCCAGTCCTCGACCGGCAGGCCGAGCCAGTCGATGGTGACGATTGACGGCACGCCGATCACCTGCGCGAGGTCGGCGCGGCCGGACTCGATGATCTCGTCGATGAACCAGGTGGTCCACTTCTCGATCCGGTCCGCGACCTTCTCGACCGCGGCGGGGGACGCGATCGGGTTGACGATCTTGCGGTAGCTGCGGAACCGCGGCGGGTCGAGCTCGATCGGGATGTGCTCGTGCATCGGTGTCTTCGGGATGACGACCGACAGCCCCGGCCCGCCGTACTGGTCGAGCCGCTGCGAGGAGAAGACGTCGTCGTCGCGGGCCGCCTCGAAGACCGAGTCGTAGTCCGAGAGCACCCAGAAGCCGCCGTGCGCCTCCGTCCACGCGACGGGATGCGTCCGGCGCACCGCCCGGTAGCCGCCGACGGTGTCCTCGGCGTGCGCTTGGGAGTGGTGGTCGAAGTGGACGACGGGGCAACGTTGCTCCGCGCTCATGCGGTCTCCTCGACTTTCTCTCGGACGGCCTAGATGTGATAATGCTGATCCTGGTTTGCGTCTGTCAATGGTGCCCGGAGGGAGAACGATGCGCGTCAACGTCGACCTGGGGGCGTGCCAGGGCCACGGCATCTGCCACATGAGCGCCCCCGACGTCTTCGACCTCGCCGAGGACGACGGGCACTCGATCGTCCGGACCGACCCGGTACCGCCGGAGCTGGAGGCGGACGCGCGGCTCGGCGTGGACAGCTGCCCGGAGCGCGCGATCTCCGCGTCGTAGTCGCTGCGTCGTAGTCGCTGCGTCCGTCGTCACGGCGTCGTCGTCACGGCCTCGTAGCCACGGCGTCGTCGTCACGGCCTCTTAGCCGGAGCCCGGCTCCGTGAGCGGCTCGCGGAACCCGCCGGCCAGCGCGCGCAGCGCGGCGTCGAGGTAGACGGTGAGGTCGGCGTCGGCCCGGGCGGCCCACCGCTCGTAGGCGGCGCGGCAGGCCGCGAGCGTGGCGCGGCCGACCACGTGCGGGAACAGCGCGTCGGCCGGCTGCCCGACGCGCCGTGCGACGAACTCGCTGATGGCGCGCTCCCACGCGTCGTACCGCACGCTGGCGCTGGCGGCGATCTCGGGCACGGTGCCGACGAGCGTCATGCGCATGCGCAGCTCGGGCACGTCGGCGGCGCGGTAGTGGTTGGCGGCGAGGACGGCGTGGCGGACGGCCTCCATCACGGGCAGGTCGTCGGGGGCGTCGGCGAGGGCGCTGCGGATCGCCTCGACCTCGGTGTCGAACGTCTGCCACAGCACGCTGGCCTTGGCGTCGAAGTAGCGGAAGAAGGTGCGGGTGCTGACGCCCGCGGCCGCGGCGATCTGCTCGATCGTGGTCTCGTGGAAGCCCTGCTCGGTGAACAGGCGCAGCGCGATCAGCTCGAGCTCGCGCGTGCTCGTGCCCCGGGGGCGGCCGCGACGCGCCGGTCTTGTTCCCGTCACGGTGCGACGCTATCGTCCCCCCAAATTCGACACTGCATGTCGAAAAGTCCGACGAAGGGCTGGTCATGGGCGGGGCGTGGTTCGAGACGGTGGCCGAGGCGCAGCGGCGCGCGCGGAAGCGGCTGCCGCCGTCGGTGTACGGCGCGCTGGTGGCGGGCTCGGAGAAGGGCCTCACCCTGCAGGACAACCAGGCCGCGTTCGACGAGCTGGGGTTCGCCCCCCGCACGGCCGGGTTCTCGGGCGAGCGCGAGCTGGGCACCACCGTGCTCGGGCAGCAGGTGTCCCTGCCGGTCCTGATCTCGCCCACGGGCGTGCAGGCGGTGCACCCGGACGGCGAGGTCGCCGTGGCGCGCGCGGCGGCGGCGCGGGGCACCGCCATGGGGCTGTCGTCGTTCGCGAGCAAGCCGGTGGAGGAGGTCGTCGCGGCCAACCCACGGACGCTCTTCCAGATCTACTGGTGCGGCAGCAGGGACGACATCGCGCGGCGCGTCGAGCGGGCGCGCGCCGCGGGTGCCGTCGGGCTGATCCTCACGCCCGACTGGTCGTTCTCCCACGGCCGCGACTGGGGCAGCCCGCACATCCCCGAGCGGCTGTCCTTCCGGGAGGCGCTCCGCTTCGCGCCGGAGGGGATCACGCACCCGCGGTGGCTGCTCGACTGGGGCCGCCGCCGGCAGCTGCCGGACCTCACCGTGCCGAACATGTCCGATCCCGGCTTCCCGCCGGTCACGTTCTTCGGCGCGTACGGCCAGTGGATGCAGACCCCGCCGCCCAGCTGGGAGGACGTGCGCTGGCTGCGCGAGCAGTGGGACGGGCCCTTCCTGCTCAAGGGGGTGTTCCGGCCGGACGAGGCCAAGCGCGCCGTCGATGCGGGCGTCAGCGCCATCTCGGTGTCCAACCACGGCGGCAACAACCTGGACGGCACGCCCGCCACGATCCGGGCCCTCCCGGCGATCGCCGACGCCGTGGGCGACCAGGTCGAGGTACTGCTCGACGGTGGCATCCGCCGCGGCAGCGACGTGGTGAAGGCGCTGGCGCTGGGCGCCCGCGCCGTGCTGATCGGCCGCGCGTACCTGTGGGGCCTCGCCGCCGCGGGGCAGGCGGGCGTGGAGAACGTCCTCGACATCCTGCGCGGCGGCATCGACTCGGCCCTGCTCGGGCTGGGCCGCCGCTCGGTGGCCGAGCTGGGCCGCGGGGACGTGATCGTCCCGGCCGGGTTCAGCGACGCTGTGCTCCCCCGGGGGGCGGCCTCGATCTGACTCGTCCGGTCGGCGCCACCCGATCTCGCGGGTGTCCGCCGGGCGCGTCCGGTCGACTGGTTCTAGCCTCGCCGGGGTGGCGGAGCGGGAGTCCGGGGAGAGCACGCTCACGGTGCTGGTGGCCACCGGCGCGAACGCGGCGATCGCCGTTCTCAAGTTCACGGCCGCGATCTTCACGGGCTCGGCGGCGATGTACGCCGAGGGTGCGCACAGCGTCGCCGACACCGCAACGGAGCTGCTCCTGCTCACCGCGCTGCGGCGCTCCGCCCGCAGGCCGGACCGCCGGCACCCGTTCGGGTACGGCAAGGAGCGGTTCTTCTGGGCGCTGATCGCGGCCGTGAGCATCTTCGTCTCCGGTGCGGTCTTCGCGATCGTCGAGGGCGTCCGGACGATCGTCGGCGAGGAGGTCGAGCAGACGCTCGCCTGGGTCGCCTATGCGGTGCTGGCGGTGTCCTTCGTGCTCGAGGGCATCTCCTGGATGCAGGCCGTCCGGCAGGTGCGCGACGCGGCCCGGGCCGAGTCCACGACACCGCTGCGCTGGCTGC
This sequence comes from Pseudonocardia adelaidensis, assembly GCF_039543345.1. Lineage (NCBI taxonomy): Bacteria > Bacillati > Actinomycetota > Actinomycetes > Pseudonocardiales > Pseudonocardiaceae > Pseudonocardia > Pseudonocardia adelaidensis. The sequence continues at coordinate 51,581 of NZ_BAABJO010000033.1, forward strand.
GCGCCACCGACGACCCGACGGTGCGCAGCGTGTTCTTCGAGGACAGCGCCGCGCTCGTCGGGTTGTTGCTGGCGTTCGGCGGCGTCGGGCTGCACCAGCTCACCGGCTCCTCGTTCTGGGACGGGCTCGCGTCGCTGCTGGTGGGGCTGCTGCTCACGGGCGTCGCGTACATCCTCGGCCGCACCAACATGGGCCTGCTGGTGGGGCGCCAGGCCGACCGGGCCACCGTCCTCGCGCTGCGCGACGCCCTCGCCGCCCGGCCGGAGGTGGACCAGGTCGTCGACCTGCTCACCATGACCGTCGGCACCGACCAGGTGCTGCTGTGCGCGCGCATCGACTTCGCGGATGCGATCGGCGTCGCCCAGCTGGAGCGCGCCTGCGTCGCCATCGACGCCGAGCTGCACGAACGGTTCCCCGACCTGCAGGAGGTGTTCCTCGAACCCGTGCCGCGCACCGACCCCGTCATGCGGCGGCGCGTGCTGGAGCGCTACGGCGAGGGTGCCGTCGACCGCCTGCACGGGGCCTAGCCTAGAGGCTCAGCAGCAGCACCCCGGTCAGGACGACCACCGCCGCCATCGTGCGCCGGTGCCCGAGCGGCTCGCGCAGGAACACCGCGCCGATGAGGGCCCCGAACACGATGCTGCTCTCGCGCAGCGCGGCGATCGGGGCGAGCGCCCCGGAGGTCTGGGCCCAGAGCACGATCGAATAGGCGGCGAGCGAGATCACGCCGCCCGCGAGTCCCGCCGCGGCGTGGCGGCGCAGCAGCGCGGGCATCCTCCTGCCCCGGCGCAGCACGGCAAGCACGGGGAGCGCCGGTCCCTGCAGGAAGAACATCCAGCCGATGTAGGCCGGCACCGGGCCCTCCGCCACGCCCAGGCCGTCGATCACGGTGTAGAGGGCGATCAGCAGGCCGGTGCCGACCGCCGCCGCCACGGCGGGCAGCTCCTTGCGCCCGGGGAGGCCGCCGGCGAGCACGAGCCCGATGAGCCCGGTGGAGACGGCGAGGATGCCGGCGAGGTCCGGCGCGGCCAGCGGCCGGTGGAGCAGCAGGACGGAGGCCAGCGCGACGACCAACGGCGCGGTGCCCCGCGCGAGCGGGTAGGTCTGGCTGAACTCGCCGAGCTGGTAGCTGGCGAGCAGCAGGAGGTTGTACCCGATGTGCACGACGGCCGATGCGACGATGTAGGGCCACGCGCCGGCGGGCGGCAGACCCGCGAACGCGGCGACCGCGCCGCCGCCCACGACGTCGACGACCCCGATCATGGCGAACCCGGTCAGCCGGTCCCCGATACCGTGGGCGATCGAGTTCCAGGCGGCGTGCAGGACGGCGGCCGCGAGCACCGCGGCGATCATGAACGGGCCGAGAGACGGTGTGGTGACGGGCGCGGACAACATCATGGGCGGGCTCCCCGGGGCCGGTCCGCGGATGCGGACGCGTCGGATCAGGAGCCCTCAGGGCTTTTGTCCCGTCAGGTGTGGGCCCCACCGGAACCGGTGGGGTGCTGGCGCCGCTCGGTCCAGCCCTCGCCGCCCTGGTTGTGGTCGTCGGGGCGGGCGGCGAGCGGAACCCTAGGCGCAACCACGCGCTGCCCCCGACGCTACTGCAGTCGATGTCCGGACGCAGAGGCCGGCGGCGCCGCGCGGCCCCGGCGTCATCCCCTCACGGCGGCGAACGCGTCGTCGGTGCGCGCGAGGATCGCGTCGATGTCCTCATCGGTGTGTGCGGCGGACAGGAACCAGTTGTGCCAGGGGTGCAGGTAGACGCCCCGCTGGACGGCGGACTCGGCGAACGCCGTCACCAGCCGGAAGTCTTCGTCGCCCGCGAACGAGAGCATCGGCATCTGCACCGGCCCGGTCTGGTTGATCTCGAACCCGTGCGCGGCGGCCTGCGCGGCGAGCCCCTCGCGCAGCCGGGCGCCGGTGCGGGCCATGTCCGGCAGCGCCACACCCTTGCGCAGCTCGGTCAGGGTCGCCAGGCCCGCGGCGAGCGGCACCGCCGCCGTCCAGAACGAACCGGTGACGTAGATCGACCGGACGGCGTCGCGCAGCGCGTCGACGCCGGTGACGGCGCCGAGCGCCTGCCCGTTGGCGATCGCCTTCGACCAGGCCGACAGGTCCGGCCGGACGCCGAGGGGCTCCCAGCTGCCGCCGAGGTCGAGGCGGAACCCGCAGCGGACGTCGTCGAGGACGAGGACGGCGCCGGTGCGGTCGGCGAGCGCGCGCAGGCCGTGGGCGAACGCGGGGTCGACGAGCTCCTGGTCGCGCTTGATGTCGTGGCGCATGGGGCAGACGACGATCGCGGCCAGGTCGTCGCCCGCCTCGGCCGCGGCGGCCTCGGCCGATGCGAGGTCGTTGTACTCGTAGTGCACCAGGTGCGCCTGGTCCTCGGCGGTCACGCCGGAACCGCGCAGCGAGCACCACGGCACCGCGCCGTGGTAGGCGCCGTGGGCGACCAGCAGCTTCCGCTTCCCGGTCGCGGCCCGCGCGATCGTGACGCAGGTGGTGGTGGCGTCCGAGCCGTTCTTGCAGAACATCGCCCAGTCCGCGGACGGGATCGTGTCCACCAGCAGTTCGGCGAACTCGACCGCGACGGGGCTGGTGCCGTCGAGGCAGTCGCCGCGGTCGAGCTGGTCGTGGACCGCGGTCGTGACGGCGGGGTGGCGGTGACCCAGCACGACCGGGCCCCAGCCGCACATCAGGTCGAGGTAGGTGCGCCCGTCGGTGTCGGTGACCCGGCAGCCGTCCCCGGACGCCATGAACTGGGGGTGCACGGAGCTGAACGCCTGCACCGACATGTGGCCGTACATCCCGCCGGGGATCACCTGACGGGCCCGCTCGCGTAGCGCGGACTCGCGCTCGCCGAGGACGGTGGGTGCGCTGGTCATCTCGAGGATCCCTTGGAGTCGAGCAGCTCACGGGCGACGGCGGCGATGCCGGGCCCGTCGAGGCGGTAGTGGGCGTAGAGGGCGGCGGGCGGGCCGACGGGCACGTGCTCGTCGGGCACGCCGTGGCGGCGGAACGGGACGCGGGCGCCCGCCTCGAACAGGCACTCGGCGACCGCGCTGCCCAGCCCGCCGGTGAGGTTGCCCTCCTCGACGGTGAGGACGGCGCCGGTGGACCGTGCGGCGTCGAGCACGGCGTCGCGGTCCAGTGGGGCGATCGTGAACATGTCGACGACCCGGGTGGAGATCCCGCCCGCGGCCAGCTCGCCGGCGGCCTGCAGCGCCGGGTGCACCTCGGAGCCGGTGGCGATGATCGTCAGGTCGGAGCCGTCGCGGACGGTCTCGGCACGGCCGATCGCGAGATCCGGAACCTCGGGGTAGACCTGGGGATCCCGCCCCCGGCCGAGCCGGATGTACATCGCGCCCTGGTGGTCGAGCGCCAGGTGCAGCAGCGCGCGCAGGTGGTTCGCGTCGGTGGCGCACACGACCGTCAGGTCGGCGATGCAGCGCATCATCGCGAGGTCCTCGAGGCTGTGGTGGCTCGTGCCGTAGAAGCCCATGGACATGCCCGAGTGGTGGCCGACCACCCGGACCGGCATCCCGGGGTAGGCGCAGTCGGTGCGGATCTGCTCGGCGCCCAGCAGCGCGGCGAACGCGCCGAACGTGGCCGCGAACGGGATGTAGCCGGACGCAGCCATCCCCGCCGCCATCGTGATCATGTTCTTCTCGGCGATGCCGACGTTGACGAAGCGCTCCGGGTGCCGGTTCGCGAAGTCGGTGGCCCGGTTGGACCGGGCGAGGTCGGCGGTGAGCACGACGATGCGCGGGTCGTGGTCGGCGAGGCGGGCGAGCTCCTCGCCGAAGACGAACGCCGGGATCGCCCGGGTGTCGGTGCCGTCGACGGAGCGGGTGTCCTTCAGACCGACGTTGGCGGTGCCGTTGAACAGCTCCGACTGGTCCTGCGTGCTACTCATGCGCGCTCCTGCCCGAGCTCGGCCAGCACGTCGTCGTAGTCGGCGCCGACGAGGTTGCCGACGTGCCAGTCGGGCGACAGCTCCATGCGCGCCACGCCCTTGCCCTTCACGGTGTCCGCGACCACGAGCTGCGGCGGGCCGTCGGCGGCCGCCGGCAGGCCGGTGAAGAGCTCCAGCAGCGCGGGGATGTCGTGCCCGTCGACGCGGTGGGTCTGCCAGCCGAACGCGGCGAACCGCCCGTCGATGGGTTCGGCGGCCATGACGTCGCGGACGAAGCCGTCGATGCCGAGCTGGTTGGCGTCGACGATCGCGACGAGGTTGCCGAGCCGGAAGTGCCCGGCGGACATGGCGGCCTCCCAGATCTGGCCCTCGGCCAGCTCGCCGTCGCCGAGCAGGCAGTACGTGCGGTGGTCCGAGCCGGACATCCGCCCGGCGAGCGCCATGCCCGCGGCGATCGACAGCCCGTGCCCCAGCGAGCCGGAGGAGAAGTCGACGCCGGGGATCCGCCGCATGTCCGGGTGGTCGCCGAACGGGCTGCCCAGCCGGGTGTAGGTGTCCAGCTCGGAGGGGTCGAAGAAGCCGAGGTCGGCGAGCACCGGGTACAGGCCGATCGCCGCGTGGCCCTTGCTGAGCACGAACCGGTCGCGGTCCGGCCAGTCGGGGCGGGACGGGTCCAGCCGCAGCTGGTGGTAGTAGAGGACGGAGAACAGCTCCGCGCAGGAGAAGACGGCGCTGTAGTGGCCCGCCCCGGCGATCCGGGTGAGCCGGACGGTCTCGGTGCGCACGAACCTCGCCCGGTCGGCGAGGCGCGCCACCTCGTCGGTACCCGGTTGGTCGGTACTGGTGAGTGGCACTCCTGCTCCTTACTGCTCGCCGATGACCGGGCCGGGCTCGTCCCGGAAGCGGTCGAGGACGTTGGCGGTGATCCGGGAGACGGCGTTCTCGCCGCCGTTGTGCGTCATCGCGGTGGACCAGGCGATCGAGCCGACGGAGAACACGGCCCCGCCGCCGGGCCGCCCGAGCAGGACGACGTCGGCGCGGACCTTCGGGTGGACGCCGGGCGGGGGAGCGGCGTAGCCGTGGTCGACCTCCTCGGGCACCAGCGCGATCTTCTCCGAGTGGCCGACGGAGGAGGCCAGCACGACGGCGTCGGCGGGCGTGCCGAGCGTGACGTCGGCGCGGTCCAGCTCGTCCCCCGCCGCGCCGCCCAGACCGGGTCCCTCGGCGCCGAAGACCTCGCCGACGCCGGCGGGGACGCCCTCGAAGACCCACGCCACCGCCGGGTCCGCGCTCGCCGCGGTGCGCCGGTACCCGTAGCCGGAGTCGAAGCCCTGCGCGGTGAACCCGACGCCCGCGAGCACGTTCGGCGCGCGCCCACGCATCCGCCACAGCCCGCCGCGCTCCCCGGTGGCGGCGAGGTGCTCCTCACCCGGATCGGACACCCAGGTGGCGACGCCCGCGTGGCCGCGGCGGATCTCCAATGCGTCCGGGTGGCCCGGGTGCCGGGCGGTGACCTGGTAGAAGCCGTTGCCGCCCAGGTACATCAGCCGGCCGCCGTTGTGGGTGTAGGCGAGGTAGGCGTCGAGCATGCCCGCCGAGCAGTACTCGGGGTGGCTGCCGGTGAGCACCACGTCGTAGCGGGAGAGCAGGTCGGCGCCCTCGCGCTCGACCTCGTCGTCGGTGACCACCGCGTAGTGCTCCCCGCGCCGGTCGAGCCAGTCGAGCAGCTGCAGGTCCTGGGCGTAGTGGCGGAACCCGCGGGTGGTCGGGGTGAAGTAGTCCGGGCGCAGGTTCACGATCGGGCGCAACCGGCTGGTGTGGCAGACCCCGCTGCCGTCGGTGTGCACGTCGTAGAGTGAGCGGCCCAGCTCGGGGTGCGCGGCCAGCCAGCGGTCCCGCTCGTCGATCCCGCGCGCCTCCCCGTAGATCACCAGCCGCTCGGCCTCGTACTCGGCGTAGGTGCGCCAGTTGGCGTAGGCGAGGTAGGTCCAGGTGGGCAGCACGACGAGCACCGGCGCCTCGTGCCGGGCCGGGGTGACGACGAACGGGATCCGGTCCACGTCCTCGTCCGCGCTCAGCTTCAGCGCGTACACACCGCTGGGGAGGTCGGCCGGCACGTCCCAGGTGAGGTCGGGTGCCCAGCCGGCGTCGGCGAGGTCGTCGTCGTGCAGGTGCAGTGCGTCGAACTCGTTCGGGGCGCACCGGAAGTCGGTCTCCGCCCCGGACCAGAACGGCCCGGGCACGCCGCGGGTGGGCAGGTGGTGGATCACCGCGCCTGCGGTGAGCCCGCCGCGGTCGGGGACCCGGGTGCCGCCGGGGTCGGATGCGAGGTCGAGCGCGCTGGTGGTGGCCGGGTCGAGGAGGGTGAGCGGGTCGGCGCCCGCGGCCAGCGCCCCCGTCGTCGTCGCGGGCCAGGCGGTCGCGGAGACGACCGGGCGAGCCACCTTCCCGTTGAACGTGGCGCCGAGCCCGCCGGTCACCGTGCCGTCCGAACCGATCCGAAGCGTCCCGGCGGTCGCCGACGGGGGCGCCTGCGCCGTCGTCGTGGCACCGTCCAGCCCGGGCCGGTGCAGTACCAGCCGCACCTCGCCGGTGGCGTCCACGGTCGCGGCGGCGAACGCCCAGCGCCGCTCGGTCGGCGGCGCGTCGAGGGTGGCCAGCGTCGTGGTGCCGCGGCGCAGCCCGATCCCGGCGGCCGACACCTCGAGCACCAGATCCCCGACGGCCAGCAGCGGCCGGGCATCGGTACCGGGAAGGGTGGGCAGGAACCACAGCGCGAGCCCGACCGCGTCCGTCGGACCGACGGGACCGGCCTCCACGAACGAGCCGGAGGTGGTGGGCTGCACGCGGCCCGGCAGCCGGTCCGGCAGCCCGCTCGCGACCGTCTCCTCGACGAGCGCGGTGTCGTGCTGCGGTGAGCCACCGCGCCGCAGCCGGACGATCTCGGGCCGGTAGCCGTCGAGGGCGCAGCTGATGTGGAAGGCGATCGGGTCCCCGGCGCGGACGGAGAGCCGGTCGGCGTAGCCGACGAGCCTCATGCGTCGGCCACCGGGTCGGGGTGGTCGCGGAAGCGGTCGAGGACGTTGCCGGTGAGCCGGGAGACGGCGTTGTCGCCGCCCTTGTGCGTCATCGCCGTGGACCAGGCGATCGAGCCGACGGCGAACACGGCACCGCCGCCGGGCCGCCCGAAGATCACGATGTCGGACCGGACCCGGGGGTCGGGGGCGGTGGGCACCGCGTAGGAGATCGTCCTGTCGTCCGGGACCAGCACGATGCTCGCCGAGTGCCCCACGGAGGTGGCCAGGACGACGGCGTCGGCCGGGGTGCCGAGCGCGACGTCGGCGCGGTCGATCTCGTCGCCCGCGGCGCCGCCCAGGCCGGGACCCTCGTCGCCGAACACCTCGCCGACCGCGACGTCCACCCCCGCGAAGACCCAGTCCGCAGCGCAGCTCTGCGGGGTCCGGCGGTAGCCGCTCGCCTCGTCGAAGCCCTGTGCCGTCATGCCGACGCCGAACTGGCGCTGCGGTGCCCGCCCGCGCCAGCGCCACAGCCCGCCCGGCTCGCCGGTCCCGGACAGGTGTTCCTCGCCCGCGCCGCTGGCCCACGCCGTCTGGCTGCCCCGGGCACGGCGGATCTCGATCGCCCCGGACGGCCCCTCGTGGCGGGCGGTGACGTGGTAGAAGCCGTTGCCGCCGAGGTACATCAGCCGGCCGCCGGAGTCGACATGGGCCTGGTAGGCGTCGAGCATCCGGGCGGAGGAGTACTCGGGGTGGCTGCCGGTGATCACGACGCGGTGACCGGCGAGCGCGTCCGCGCCCCGGTCCTCCAGCTCGTCGTCGGTGATCACGGCGTAGTCCTCGCCGCGCCGGTCGAGCCAGTCCAGGAGCGACAGGTCCTGCGCGAAGTGGCGCAGCCCGCGGGTGGTGGGCGTGTAGTAGTCGGGCCGGATGTTGACGATCGGCCGGGCCCGCGAGGAGTACATGACGCCGCTGCCGTCGGTGTGCACGTCGTAGAGCGACTTGCCGAGCTCCGGGTGGCGGGCCAGCCAGCGGTCCCGGGGGTCCACGCCGCGGCGCTCCCCGTAGAGCGCGACCCGCTCCTCCTCGAACTCGGCGTAGGTGCGCCAGTTCGCGTAGGCCAGGTAGGTCCACGTGGGCAGCACGACGAGCACCGGCGCGGGCGGCGTGCCCTCGGACGGGGTGACGACGAACGGGATGCGGTCGACGTGCTCGCCCGCGGTGATCTTCAGGGCGTAGGCGCCGCTCGCCCCGTCGGCCGGCACGGTGAGGACCACGTCGGTCTCCCAGCCCGCGTCGTCGAGGTCGTCCTCGTGCAGGTGCAGGGCGTCGTACTCGCCGGGCACTCGCCGGAAGTCGGTCTCCCGGCACCGCCAGAACGGCCCGGGCACCGCGCTCGCCGGCCGGTTGACGGCGGTGCCGCCCGCGGTGAGCGACCCGTCGTCGGCCACCGCGGCGGCCGCGGGGTCCCGGCCCAGCGCGAGCGCACTGACCCCGCCGGTGCCCAGGACGGTGACCGCGTCCTCGCCCCCGGCGAGCCGCGAGGTCGCCTCGGCGGCCCAGCCCGTGGTGGCCACGACGGGCCGGGCGAGGCGGCCGTTGAAGAACTCGCCGCGCGGCCCGGCACCGACCCGGAGCATCCACCCAGCCGTGGACCGAGTGTCGGTAAAGCCACTTTGCTGACCGCGGAGGTCCTGGAAGTGGCTTTGCCGACCTCGATGCAGGGCGAGCCGGACCTCGCCATCGCGGGACACCGTGGCCGCCAGGAACGACCACTGGTGCTCGACGGGCGCCACGGCGAGGCGGGCCACTTCGGTGCCGCCCGCGTCGCGGAGCGCGCACCCGCGGGCCGAGACGGACAGCAGGTAGCCGGCCGCCCCGTCGGGTGCGGTGAGCGAGAGCACGGTCTGCTCGCGGTCGCCGTCGAGCCGGGTGGGTGACAGCCAGATCGCGAGCCCGGCGCCGTCCACGGGGACGTCGTCGCGGAGCGGCGCCTCGACGTAGGAGCCGGCGCGGGCCACCTGGACGCGCCCGGGCACCGTGGCAGGGAGGTCCGCTGCGACCTCCTCCTCCAGCAGGTCGCACTCGTGCACCGGGGAGCCGCCGCGGCGCAGCCGCTGAAGCGTCGGGGTGAACTCCGGGAGCTCGCTGCTGACCTTGAACTCGATGCGCCCCCCTGCGGGGACGGAGAGCCGGTCGCCGTAACCGAGCAACCTCACCTGTTCACCCACTCCGTCCACTGCCGGGTGGCCTCGTCGAGGTTCGCCGCCCACCACTCGTTGTCGCGGTGCACCTCGGTGCCGGTGACGTTGCTGGTGGCGATGAAGGAGTTGATCAACGGGTCGGCGGACGGCTTCGCGTTGGCGTTGGGCGAGCCGTAGGGTTGCCGCTGCATGATCAGCTCCTGGGTCGGGACGTCGACCAGTGCGTTGATCAGCGCGTACGCCGCGTCGAGGTTCTTGGCGCCCTTCACGATCCCGAGCGAGTCCTCGTAGTAGAGCGGCTGGTTCCAGACGACCTTCAGGTTGGCGCCGTTCTTGGCCGCCTCGTAGGCGCGGCCCGGCCAGGCCAGCATCATGTCGACCTCACCCGACTCGAGGGCCTGCGTCTGCTGCGCCCCCGTGTCGTAGAACCGCACCGAGGGCCGGATCTTGTCGAGGGTGGCGAAGGCGCGCTCGTAGTCCAGCGGGTAGAGCTGGTCGCCGGGCACGCCCGCGGCGAGCAGCGCGGTCTCCATGCCGGCGTCCTTGGCGTAGTTCATGATCCCGCGCGTGCCGGGGAAGTTCGCCGTGTCGTAGAAGTCGGCCCAGCTCTGCGGCGGGTGGTCGCCGTACTTGTCGGCGTTGTAGACCAGCAGGAAGGCCGACTTCAGCACCGGCACGCCGCAGTCGGTGACCTGGGCGGGGTCGAGCCCGGCGGTGTTGATCCTCGACTTGTCCAGCTTCTCGAACAGCACGTCGCACTTGGCCACGGTGCGGTAGGGCGAGGAGTAGAAGACGTCCCAGGTGGGGGAGCCGGACTCGACCATCGCGGTCAGCTTGGCCTCGTTGTTGGGGGACTCCTCGGCCACCTGGATGCCCTGTGCGGAGAGCTCCTTGTAGGCGGTCTCGGCGAAGATCGAGGCGAGCGCCCCGCCGGTGTTGGCGAACACGACGGTGCCGCCCGAGGCCGACTCACCGCCGACCGTGGCGAAGCACCCGGTGGCGCTGAAGCTGACGGCGGTGGCGAGGGCCAGCGCGGAGATGAGCCTGCGGTTGCGCACGGGACCACCTTCGATCGACGGGGTGCAACGCACCTTTGCGTTTCACTATCCAGAAGCGTTTCACTATCCAGAACGCGATTCAGGATGTGGCATGAGGAGGATGGCGGGCCTCGTCCGGGTCGTCAAGGCCTCGCTCGTGAACTCCCTGTTGGATCCGGTTTCGGGGCCGCAACGGAGGCGTCGGACGGTTGACAACGGGCCGTCTGACCGAGACCCTCCCATTTCGGTTCGTGAAACCCGTGCCACATCGTGACCGAAGTGGGGGTTGTCCATGGTGTCGGTCGGCTCGCCGAGGGCTGCGGCCGCGGCACCCACGCCACCGGCGGCGTCCCGCCCCCGGCGCGTGGGCCGCCCGCTGCTGCTCCTCGCGCTGCCCGCGGTCGTCGTGCTCGGAGTGTTCTTCGTGGTGCCGGCCCTCCGCCTGGCCTGGCTCTCGGTCAGCACACCCGAGCTCGGCATCGGCAACTACACCGGCCTGGCCACCGACGGCGTCGTCGTCACGGTCGTGCTGCGCACCCTGGGGATGGCCGCGGTGGTGACGGTGCTGTGCGTGCTCTGCGCCTACCCGTACGCCTACCTGATGACGATCGTCGGGCCCCGGTGGCGGGCGGTGCTCACCGCGCTGGTGCTGCTGCCGTTCTGGACGTCGCTCATGGCGCGCACGTTCGCGTGGGTGGTGTTGCTGCAGGACACCGGGGTGGTCAACGGGCTGCTCGCGGCGGTCGGGCTCGGCCCCACCCGCCTGCTGGGCACGACCGCGGGGGTCAGCGTCGCGATGGCGCAGGTGATGCTGCCGTTCATGGTGCTGCCGGTGTACGCGGCCATGCGCGGCATCGACCGGCGGCTCGTCGACGCGGCGATGGGCCTGGGCGCCCGGCCGGTCAACGCGTTCCTGCGCGTGTACCTGCCGCTGTCGCTGCGCGGCGTGGCCGCCGGGGCGACGCTCGTGATGGTGCTGTCGCTCGGCTTCTACGTGACGCCGTCGCTCGTCGGGTCGCCGCAGCAGTCGATGCTGGCGCAGCTCATCGCGGTGCAGGTCAACCAGCTGCTGAACTTCGGCGCGGCCGGCGCACTGGCGGTGACGCTGCTGGTCGTCACGCTCGTGCTGGTGGCCGGCGTGCAGCGGCTCACCCGCACCGGCGGCGCCCCGGCGGCACTGGTGGGAGGTGCCGGGTCATGAGGTCCGCCGGCCTGCGCCGGGCGCTCGTGGCGCTCGGGATCCTGATCGGGGCATGGCTGCTGGTGCCCACGCTGATCGTCATCCCGATCAGCTTCTCCGGCGAGGACAGCTTCGCGTTCCCGCCGAGCTCGTGGAGCCTGCGCCACTACCGGACGTTCTTCACCGAGCCGAGCTGGTTGAACGCGCTGCTGGTGTCGATCCAGCTCGCCGTGATCGTGACGGTGGTCGCGACCGTGATCGGCACCGCCGCGGCCTTCGCCCTCTCCCGCACGGCCAACCGCTTCCGCGGGGTGCTGAACGGGCTGTTCCTCGCGCCGCTCATCGTGCCCGGCATCGTGGTGGCCGTCGCCGTCTACGCCGCGTTCCTGCAGTGGGGCCTGATCGGCACGCCGACCGGCTTCATCATCGCGCACACCGTGCTCGCGATCCCGTTCGTCACCGTGAACGTGGGGTCGGCGCTGGGCGGGTTCGACCGCACCCTGGAACGGGCGGCGGCGAGCCTCGGGGCGTCGGCGCCCGCCACCTTCCGCAGCGTCACCCTGCCGCTGATCATGCCCGGGGTGCTGTCCGGTGCGGTGTTCGCGTTCGTCACCTCGTTCGACGAGGTGGTGGTGTCGCTGTTCGTCCAGTCCCCCCAGCTGCAGACGCTCCCGGTGCGGATGTTCACGTCCGTGACCAACGAGGTGGACCCGACGATCGCGGCCGCCGCCACCGTGGTCGTCACGCTCACCACCGCACTGCTGACCCTGGCCGCCACTCTCAGGAGGACCCGCCGTGCCTGACGCCCCGTCCGGAGCCCGCATCGAGGTCGAGGGCCTCACCAAGCGCTTCCCCGGCGCGGCCACCTCCGCGGTCGACGGGATCGACCTGGAGATCCGGGCCGGGGAGTTCATGACCCTGCTCGGGCCCAGCGGATCGGGCAAGACCACCACCCTGAACATGATCGCCGGCTTCGAGGCCATCACCTCCGGCCGCATCGCCCTGGACGGCAGCGACATCGCCCAGCTCCCGGCGTACCGGCGCAACCTGGGGATGGTCTTCCAGAACTACGCGCTGTTCCCGCACATGACCGCGGCCGAGAACATCGCGTTCCCGCTCAAGCAGCGCAAGGTCGGCAAGGGCGAGATCGCCCGGCGGGTCGGGGAGGCCCTCGAGCTGGTGCACCTGGGCGGGCACGGCGACCGGCTGCCGTCCCAGCTGTCCGGCGGGCAGCAGCAGCGCGTCGCGCTCGCCAGGGCGGTCGTCTTCGAGCCCCGGGCGCTGTTGCTCGACGAGCCGCTCGGTGCCCTGGACAAGAAGCTGCGCGAGTCGTTGCAGCTGGAGATCGCGCGGCTGCACCGGGAGCTGGGCATCACCTTCGTCTTCGTCACCCACGACCAGGACGAGGCGCTCGCACTGTCCGACCGGATCGCCGTGTTCCGCGAGGGCCGCATCGAGCAGGCCGGCACGCCCGCCGAGCTGTACGAGACGCCCGCGTCCCGGTTCGTCGCCACCTTCCTCGGCGACTCCAACGTGTTCGCGGGCCGGGTCCGCGACGGGCGGCTCGACACCGGCTGGTGCAGCCTGCGGGTGCGGGACGCGCCGGTGGTCGACGGTCCGGGGGCCGACGGGCCGGTCGCCCTCGTGGTGCGCCCGGAGCGGCTGCGGATCGCCGCCGCGGGCGGGCCGGACACCGGGGACAACGTCCTGTCGGCCACCGTCACCGACGTCGTCTACCACGGCGCGTTCCGGCGGGTGCTGGTCCGGTTCGACGGCGGCGGCACCGGGCAGGTGCGCGACACCGCGGGCGCCGGTGGCTCGCTCGCCGTGGACCAGCGCGTCGAGGTCTCGTGGGACGGCGACGCGGGTGTGCTCGTCCCGGACGACGAGCCGGAGCCGGTCGTCGACGCCCCGGCCGCCCCGGTCGCGGCGGGCGCCCAGTGAGCCCCGACGCAGTGAGCCCCGACGCAGTGAGCCCCCACGCGCTGGCCGCGGCCCGCCGGGAGGTCGCGGAGTGCGGCCGCCGGATGATCGCCGACGGGCTGGTGCTGGGCACCGCGGGCAACGTGAGCGTCCGCGTCGGAGGGCTGGTGGCGGTCTCCCCGTCGGGCATGGCCTACGACCGGATCGAACCCGCGGACGTCGCCGTGGTCGACCTCGACGGGAACCGGGTCGACGGTCCGCACGCACCGTCCTCGGAGACGCCGATGCACCTCGGCGTCTACGCCGCGACCGGGGCCACCGCCGTCGTGCACCACCACGGGCTGCACAGCGCGGCCGTGTCCACCGTGCTCGACGAGCTCCCGGCCCTGCACTACTACGTGCTGCAGCTGGGCGGCCCGGTGCGGGTCGCGCGCTACGCGACCTACGGCACCCCGGAGCTGGCGCGCTCGGTGCACGCCGCGCTGGAGGGGCGCACGGCGGCGCTCATGCAGAACCACGGCGCCGTCGCCTACGGCGACACGCTCGAGCAGGCCTACGACCGCGCCCGGCTGCTGGAGTGGCTGTGCACGCTGCACGTCACCGCGACCGGCATGGGCACCCCGCGGGCGCTGACCGCCGACGAGCTGGCCGCCGTCGCCCGGCGCCGCACGGAGGTCCCGGCATGAAGGTGATCTGCCTCGGCGCGCACATCCTCGACATCCTCGGCCGCCCGGTCCCCGACATCCCGCCCGGCCAGGGCCGCCGGGTGCTCGACGAGATCCGGATCACCGCCGCGGGCACCGCGGGCGGCACAGCGGTCGACCTCGCCAAGCTCGGCGCCGAGGTCGTCAGCATCGGGCCGGTCGGCGACGACGTCACGGGCAGGCTGCTGCTCGACCTGCTCGCCGGGCACGGCGTCGACGTGCGGCACATGGCGCGGCGGCCGGGTCTCGCCACCCCCGCGACGATGCTCCCGATCCGCCCGAACGGCGAGCGCCCCGCGCTGCACGCTCCCGGCGCGATGGCCACGCTCACCGCGGCCGACGTGGACCCGGACCTCGTGGCGGCGGCCGACGTGCTGCACATCGGGGGCCCGGACGTCCTGGGGGACTTCACCCGCGACGCACTGCCGGACCTGCTCCGCTTCGCCGCAGCGCACGGCACGGTCGTCAGCATGGACCTGCTCAGCGTCGGCCGGCCCGAGCTCGTGGACCTGCTGCGGCCCGCGTGGGAGCAGACCGGCTACCTGCTCCCCAACGACGACCAGATCCGCGGCGTGACGGGCCGCGACGACGTGGTCGACGCGGCGGGCGTGGCGCGCGCGGCCGGGGTCGGCACCGTGATCGTCACGACCGGCGCCGACGGCTGCGTGATCGTCGACGAGGACGGCGTCCGCCGGATCCCGGCCTTCGAGGTGCCGGTCGTGGACACCACGGGCTGCGGGGACGCCTTCACGGCCGGGTTCCTGGTGGGTCTCGGATCCGGCCGTGCGCTGCCCGACGCGGCGCGGCTGGGCACGGCCGCCGCCGCCCTCGTGGCGCAGGGGCTGGGCTCCGACGCCGGCATCGTCGACCTCCCGTCGACGCTCGCGTTCGGCGCCGTAGCGTGATCGAGTGGACGACAGGAGGCACGCCTGATGGCCGAGAGGGCCGCCGGTGCGGGTGAGCCCGTCCGGGTGCTGGTCAAGGCGATGGCGGTGCTGGAGCTGCTCGCCGAGGCCACCGACGAGCTCTCACTCGGTGACATCGCCGCCCGGCTGGAGCTGAACAAGAGCACCTGCCACCGGATCCTCACCACGCTCGCGGCCGGGGACTTCGTCGAACGGCCATCGCCGGGCACCTACCGGCTCGGCATCGGGGCGTTCCGGGTCGGCAGCGCGATGGCGCGCCGGCTCAGCGTCCGCGAGCGGGCGTTGCCCGCCATGCAGGAGCTCTACCGGCGCACGGGGGAGACGGTGTTCCTGCTCGTGCTGCGCGGCGACGAGGCGGTCTGCGTGGAGCGGCTGGACGGCCGGTACGCCTCCACCCACACCCTCGGCGTCGGCGGCGCGCTGCCGCTGCACCTGGGCGCCGGCCCGCGGCTGTTGTTGTCGACCCTGCCCGACGAGCAGGTGGAGGGCTATCTCGCGGGCCCGCTGCAGCGGCGCACCTCGCCGACCCAGGCCACGGCCGACCAGCTGCGCGAGGACGTCCGGCGGATCCGGGAGGACGGGTTCGCCGTCAGCCGCGATGACGTCGAGGTGGGGGTGAAGGCGTTGAGCGTGCCGGTCCGGGACCACACCGGCGCCACCGTCGCGGCCCTGAGCGTCAGCGGGCTCACCGCCCATCTTCCCGACTCGGAGCAGGAGCACCAGCTGGATCTCCTGCGCACCGCGGCGGCGGAGGCGTCCCGGGCACTGGGGCTGCGCGCCGGCGCCTGACCGCCATCCCGGCGAGGCCGTCACCGGGCGGTCACCCGGCGGGCGAGCGGGGTTGGGGACCTCGCCACCGGCGCGGCGTCGACTCGGTGTCGTCCCGAACCCAGACGGAACGGAGCCGCCATGTCCGGGGACCCGACCACGCGCGACAGCCTGCTCGCCGCCCTGCGCGCCACCGCCGACCTGCCCTACGGCGGCGAGGCCGTCGACCAGCTCGCGCACGCCCTGCAGTGCGGCACCCTCTCCGTCCGGGCCGGTGCCCGGCCCGCGGTCGTCGCCGCGGCGCTGCTGCACGACATCGGCCGCTCGCCCGTCGTGGCGGCGCAGCTGCCGGACGCCCCGCACGAGCGGGCGGGGGCGGCGTTCTGCACCCGGTTGCTGGGCCACGAGGTCGGGTGGCTCGTCGGGGCGCACGTGCTGGCCAAGCGCGCGCTCGTCACGCTCGACCCCGGCTACGCGTCGCTCCTGTCACCGGTGTCGGTGCGCTCCCTGCAGGAGCAGGGCGGTCCGGCCGCTGCGGCCGAGGTCGAGCGCTTCCTGCGCCACCCGCTCGCGCAGGACGCGATGCACGTGCGCCGGTGGGACGACGAGGCGAAGGTCCCCGGTGCCCCGACGATCGGGCTCGACGAGCTGGTCGGCATTTCGGTGGCGGCCGGTGTGGAGAAGACTGGGGCCGAGGAATGATCGACTGACCGGGAGGGAGCATCCGTGCGTCACGACGCAGTGCTCGCCGAGACCATCGGCATCCGAGGTGCGGACGACGACGAGATCGAGGCCTACACCGCGCGCCCGCTCGACGGCGGCCGCCGCGGTGGGGTGGTGGTGATCCACCACATGCCCGGGTACGACTGGGGCACCAAGGAGATCGTGCGCCGGTTCGCGGCCTGGGGTTACAACGCGATCTGCATGAACCTCTACAGCCGGGAGGCACCCGGCGCGGAACCGGACGACGCGGCCGCCGCCGCGCGGGCGCAGGGCGGGGTGCCGGACGCCCGGTTCGTCGGCGACGCCGCGGGCGCGGCGCGCTGGCTGCGGTCGCTGCCCACGTCCAACGGCAAGGTCGGCACGATCGGCTTCTGCTCCGGTGGGCGGCAGGCGTTCCTGACCGCGCTGGAGCTGGACATCCAGGCCGCCGTGGACTGCTACGGCGCCTTCGTCGTCGGCACCCCGCCGGAGGGGTTCCCGCTGCAGGTGCAGCCCCTCGCGGACCGCACCGCCGAGCTGCGCGCCCCGCTGCTGGGCCTGTTCGGCAACGAGGACTCCTACCCGTCGCCCGACCAGGTCGACGAGCTGGAGAAGCTCCTGCAGACCCACGGCAAGGACTACGAGTTCCACCGCTACGACGACGCCGGGCACGCCTTCTTCTCGGTCGACCGGCCCGCATACCGCGTGGCCGCGGCGCAGGACGGGTGGCAGCGCGTCCGGGCCTTCTTCGCGAAGCACCTCGACGGGGAGGGCTGAGGAGTGTGCACCTACAGCACCGAGAAGTTCGACGTCACGGCGAGCAGCGGCAAGGGCCCGCAGGGCTGGTTCCCGCTGCGGACGGCCACGGTCTACTACGACCACCCCGTGCACGCGCCGGACGAGCACACGGTGAACATCGACTTCCTGAACCCGGAGGAGGGTCCCGCCGCCCGCGTGGCGGTGGAGCTCTCCCTGGACTCCGCCCGCGAGCTGCTGGCGGCACTGCAGGTGACGGTGGAGCGCGCCCGTAACCATTGACCGTCCCGTCGCGAGTGACGCCGACGTCGGCACGCTCGAGGAGGGACAGCATGGAACGGACCGCGGTCAACCCGTGGAAGTGGTCGCTCGGCATCGGCTTCAACCAGGCCGAGCTCATCGAGGGCACGCGCAGGGAGCTGATCTGCTCGGGACAGACGTCCATGGACGGGGACGGCCACCCGCAACACGCCGGGGACATGCGCGCGCAGGTCATCCTCGCCATGGACAACCTCGAGGCGGTGCTCGCGGGCGCGGACATGACGCTCGCCGACGTGGTGCGGTTCAACATCTACACGACCGACGTCGACGAGCTCTTCGCGTGCTACGACGTGATCGCGGGGCGGTTCGGCGCCGCCGGGGTGCAGCCGCCCTGCACGCTCCTCGGCGTGACCCGCCTCGCCTTTCCCGAGCTGATGGTCGAGCTGGAGGCCACCGCCGCCGCCTAGGCCGTGTTGCGGACGCAGCCGGTGCCGCCGGGGTCCCGGCGGGAGGCCCGCATGATCCGAACCGTCGGTTGCGCATGGCTGCCGAGGGTGTGCGACCGGACACCACCGCAGGCGGCCCGCCGCCGCCGTGCACCCGGTCTCGCTCGCCGCGACCGTTCGACGGGGCGCGTGGGCGTGGATGGGGTGCGTGGCGGCAGAAGTGGCGCGTGCGCGGGCGCCACGGCGCAGGTGGCGGCCCCGGCACGCGTGGCGGTCAGCCGGCCCAGTGCGCGGGGATGTCCCGCAGCTTCCGCGCGACGTACGCGACGTAGTACAGCGGCTCCCGCCGGACCGAGAGCCGGTGCCGGTAGTGCTCGTC
The DNA here is from genome assembly GCF_039543345.1 of Pseudonocardia adelaidensis. Taxonomy (NCBI): domain Bacteria; kingdom Bacillati; phylum Actinomycetota; class Actinomycetes; order Pseudonocardiales; family Pseudonocardiaceae; genus Pseudonocardia; species Pseudonocardia adelaidensis. Next base: position 69,800 of record NZ_BAABJO010000033.1, read on the forward strand.
GGCGATGAGCGTGATCACCTCTTCCGCGAACATCCGCTTGATCAGGCGGCTGAACCCGGTCGCGTCGTGATCGGCGACGAAGTCCTCCTTGATCGTGAAGGCGATCAGCCCCGAGGTCTCGACGAGGTTGAACGCGGCGGTGAACGCCGCGGGCGGGATGTCGCCGAACCCGAGGGCCGCGACCGTGGTCATCGTGTTGAACCGGCGTGCGGTGAGCGCCTCCCGCTGGGCGGGGCCGAGCGTCGTGAGATCGGCGACCAGGTAGCCGTCGTAGACGTCGGGCCGGTCCCGGGCGGCCGCCTGCGCCGCCTCCTCGATGATGTCGACGCCGTAGACCGTTCCTGCGCCGAGGGCGCGGATCTCCTCACCGACCATCCCGTTCCCGGCACCGACGTCGAGCACCCGGAGCCCGGCCGGATCGATGTCCCGGTCCGCCAGTGCGCGGGTGAGCAGGCCGCGGATCACCCGCGGGGACGTGCACTCGAGCAACTCGTGGAAGAGCTGCTCGTACAGGCCGGGGCACTCGAAGATGAGGTGGTAGTCGTGGAATCGGATGCGGACGTGCTTGCCGTCGAGCCCGGCATCGCACCACTCCTCGTCCTGATCGAGGAGCAGGTCGTCGGGCAGGGAGATCTCCCAGCGTCGGGGCGCCCGCGCCTCGACAGAACTCGCATCGCGAGCAGTGATGGTCGTTCACCTCCGGATCGGCGCACGCGGCGCGGCGGAGCCGGCCGCAATGATCATTTTCAGCTTAGGCGCCGGGATTTCCGTTGGGGTACCGCCTTCCGTGACACGGATCCGAATCGGCGATGAATCGGGTCACACGTGTGCGTATTGTGAGATGATTTGCACCTATTGGAACTCCGAGGGTCAGTTCCGCTCGTCGGTGGGGAGGGTGACCCCGGCCGCTGCGGTGAGCCCTCCGTCCACGCGCATCTCGCTGCCCGTGACGAACGCCGAGCGCGGGCCGGCGAGGAACGCGCAGGCCTCGGCCACCTCCCCGGGGCCGGCCATGCGGCCCAGCGGGTGCGCGCGGCCCCAGTCGCCGAGGAGGTCGGCCGGGTCGCGGTCGCCGGCGAACCGCTCCGCGGAGGCGCGCAGCATCGGGGTGTCCACCGAGCCCGGGCACACCGCGTTGCACCGGATCTGCTCGTGGGCGTGGTCGACGGCGATCGCCCGGGTCAGGGCGTTGATCGCGCCCTTGCTCGCGGCGTAGGCGACCACGTCGGTCTGCGTCACGAACGCCTGCACCGACGAGACGTTGACGATCGACCCGCCGCCCGCGGTCCGCATCAGCGGGACGAGGTGCTTGGCGAACAGGAAGATGCTCGTGACGTTGACCGCGAGCACCTCGTTCCACACGCGCTCGTCGGTGGTCTCCACCGTGCCGTAGCGCTGGATGCCGGCGGCGTTGATCAGGATCCGGGCGCCCGCGGTGGCCAGGCGCGTGGGTGGCGACGGCGGCGCCGATGCCCTTCGCCGCGCCCGTGACGACGGCGGTCTGCCCCGCGAACTCCGGCATGTTGTTCATGGGCACCCGTTGCGCTGCTCTCATCTGACAACGCAAGATCTGGCGCGATGACTGACACCGGATCCGCCGTCGCCGACCTCCTGACGCGCCTGGGCTACCCCGCCCGGGAGGCCTACGACCTGCCCGACTCGCCCCTGCGGTTCCCGGACGGGGCGCAGTACCGCACCGAGATCCCCAGCGTCGAGGGGCCGGCTTCGCTTCAGGCCGTGTTCGACGAGGCGGACGAGCGCGGCGTGCGCGTGCACCGTGTCTCCTCCGGCAGCGGGATCATGCTGGCCACCGACGCCGAGATCAGCGACATGGTGCGGGCCTGCGCGGCGCGCCGCGTGGAGTTGTCCCTCTTCGTCGGCCCGCGGGCGCCGTGGGACATCGGCGCCCAGGCGCGCACGCCCACCGGCGGCGCCGTGGGCTGCCGGCACGAGGGCGCCGACCAGCTGGCGTACGCGATGGAGGACCTCGTACGCGCCAACGCGCTGGGCGTGCGGGGTGCGCTCGTCGCCGACGAGGGCCTGCTGCTGATGACCAAGCACATGAAGGAGGCCGGGCTGATCGCGGCCGATTTCGTGGTGAAGGTGTCGGTGCAGATGATGGCGTCCAACCCGGTGAGCGTGCGGCTCATGCAGGACCTCGGCGCCGACACCTACAACGTGCCGCCCGGTCTCACGCTCCCGCGGCTGGCCTCGATCCGGGCCGCCACGCAGATCCCGATCGACATGTACGTCGAGTCGCCCGACACCCTCGGCGGGTTCGTCCGCCACCACGAGATCGCCGAGCTGGTGCGGGTGCTGGCCCCGATCTACGTGAAGTTCGGGCTGCGCAACCACCCCGACGTCTACCCGAGCGGCGGGCAGCACGAGGCGCTCAACGTGCAGCTGTCCCGGGAGCGGGTCCGGCGCGCCGAGATCGGCCTCGGGTTCCTGCGCCGGGCCGCGCCCGACCTCGTGACGTCGGAGCTGGGCGCGAGCGGCCTGGCGGTGCCGGTGGCGTGAAGGTCTTCACCGGTCCACGGGTCGTGTCCCTCGGCGAGGGGCCCGAGCCGGAGGCCTTCGCGGTCGACGGCGAGCGGGTCGTGGCCGTCGGCACGCGGGCACAGCTGCGGGAGCGGTGCCCGGGCGCGGAGTGGGTCGACCTGGACGGCGCGCTCGTCGTCCCGGGGTTCAACGACGCGCACTGCCACCCGTCACAGGCCGCGCTGGCCCGGGTGCGGGTGGATCTGTCGGCGGCGGCCGACCGCGCCGCCGTGCGGGACGCGCTGCGCGCCCGCGCCGCCGCGACCCCGCCGGGGGAGTGGGTGGTCGGTCAGCCGCTGAACGAGCGGGAGGTCGCCGGCGTCGACCGGGACCTGCTCGACACCGTCTCCACCGAGCACCCGGTCGTGATCGTGCAGTACACGTTCCACCGCGCGGTCGCCAACAGCCGCGGCCTGGAGCTGCTCGGCTACCGCACGCCGGCCGACGCGCCGCCCGGCGGCGAGCTGACGGTCGGCGCCGACGGCCGCCTCGACGGCTGGATGTACGAACGGGCGTGGCTCGACCCGTGGCTCCCCGGGCCGCACCGCGCGTCGATCGCGCCCGGTGGCGAGGAGCCGGCACAGGTCGCCGCGCTGCGGGAGGTCAACACCGAGCTGCACCGGGTGGGCGTCACGTCCTACTGCGACGCGATCGTCACCCCGCTCGAGCAGCGGATGTACGCCGCGGCGCGCGCGGCGGGGCAGCTCACGCCGCGGGTGAGCATGCTGCTGTGGCACCGCTACTTCGACGCCGGTGCCTGGCCCGCGGAGCAGCCGGACGCCGCGCACCTGCAGCTGGCCGGTGTGAAGCTGATGCTCGACGGGGCGTTCTCCGGCGGTACCTGCCTGTGCCGGGACCCGTACGCGAGCGCCACCGGCGGGGACAACGGGCTGCAGGTGCTCGGGGACGCCGAGTTCGCCGACGCGGTGCGCGCGGTCAATGCCGCGGGCGTGCGCGTCGCCGTCCACGCCAACGGCGACCTCGCGATCGCGAAGGTCCTCGACGTGTACGAGGCACTCCCCGGGCGCCGGGGCCACCGGATCGAGCACTGCAGCCTCGTCGACGAGGAGCTGGTCGCGCGGATCGCGGGGGCCGGGGTGGTACCGGTGCCGTTCGGCCCGTTCATCGCGCTGTTCGGCGAGGCAGTGCACGGCTTCTACGGCGAGCGGGTCGAGATGGCGTGCGCGCACCGGTCGTTCCTGGACGCGGGCGTGCCGGTCGGCGGCTCGTCGGACTTCCCGATCGTGCCCATCGACCCGCTGCTCGCGCTGCAGGGCCTCGTCACGCGACGCACGGCGTCCGGGCTGGTGGTGGGCCCGGGCCAGCGGCTCGGCGTGCTGGACGCGCTCGCCGTCTACACCGCGGGCTCCGCGCACGCCACGGGGGACGACGCGGACCGCGGCCGCCTGACGCCGGGGCGGCTCGCCGACTTCGTCGTGCTGGACGCGGACCTCACGGCCGTCGCGCCGGACGAGATCGCGTCCGTGCCGGTGCGGTCGACGTGGGTGGGCGGCAGCTGCGTCTGGTCGGCGGGCTGACGATCAGGGTGCCTCGCTCATGTGCAGCTCCGGCGGGCGGCGGGTGAACATGCGGGTCAGCCCGAGCAGGTAGAGGAAGCCGACGGCGATCCAGGCGAGCCCGACGACGAACGTGGTGCCCGACAGGCTCGTCCACAGCCACAGCGTGAGCAGCACGCCGATGCCCGGCACCACGGCGTAGGCGAGCAGGTTCGCCGGCGTCCGCCGCCCCTCGTCGATCACGTAGTGCTTGACGACCGACAGGTTGACGAGCGAGAACGCCACCAGGGCGCCGAAGCTGATCATCGACGAGGCCAGCTCGAGGCTGATGAACAGCGCGACCAGCGACAGCACGCCGACCACCGCCGTCGCGAGCGCCGGGGTGCGGAAGCGCGGGTGGAGCCGTCCGAACACCGCGGGCGGCAGCGCGCCGTCGCGGCCCATGGCGTAGAGGATGCGCGAGACGCTCGCCTGCGATGCCATCGCGGAGCCGAAGCAGCCCGCGATGTAGGCGGCCGTGAAGAACGCGGTCAGGGCCGCGCCTCCCGCGGCCCCCACGACGTCCAGCGCGGCCGAGTCGACGTCGGTGAACTCCAGGTACCGCGGGAAGACCAGGTGCCCGGCGTAGGAGACGACGATGAACAGCGCGCCGCCGATCACCGTGACGAGCATGATCGCGCGGGGGATGCGCCTGCGCGGGTCGCGGGTCTCCTCGGAGAGCGTCGAGACGGCGTCGAACCCGAGGAAGGACAGGCACAGGATCGCCGCCCCACCGAGCACCGCCCCGGCCTCGCCGCCGCTCGGGAGGAACGGCTCGGAGAGCGACGGCAGGCCGGTGCCGGCGAGCGTGCGGCCCACGGCCACCAGGAAGACGGCGATGAACACGACCTGGACCGCGACGAGCACGAAGTTCATCCGCGCCACCAGCCGGATGCCCAGCACGTTCAGGCCGGTCACCAGCAGGATCGCGGCGATGATCCAGACCGCTCCGGGGACGGCGGGGAACGCCGCCTCCAGGTAGATGCCCATCACCAGGTAGTTGATCATCGGCAGGAACAGGTAGTCGAGCAGCAGCGCCCATCCCGTCATGAAACCGAGGTGCGGCCCGAACGAGCGTTGCGTGTAGGTGTACGCCGAGCCGGCGAACGGGTGCGCCCGCACCATCAGCCCGTAGCTGTAGGCGGTGAACAGCATCGCGACGAGCGTGACGACGTAGGCCGCCGGCAGGTGTCCCGCGGTCTGCTCGGTGACCACCCCGTAGGTGGTGAACACCGTGAGCGGCACCAGGTAGGCGAGACCGAAGAGCACGATCGACGGCGTCCCCAGCACCCGGTTCAGGTGCGACATCTCGGCCATGATCGCGAGTATGGGGCCTCCCGTGCTCCGGTGTCAGCGCCGCTGCAGACCTCCGCAGAACCGGTGGACGTCGGCGATCGTGCTCCGGTAGAGGTCGGGTGCCGCCCGGCGGAACATCAGGTCGGCACCGTGGCAGGCCCCCGGGACCGTCCGTACGCCGGCCGCGACACCCGCCTCGACGAGCGTGCGGTGGTAGGCGAGGCCCTCGTCGCGCAGCGGGTCGACCTCGTTCACGCTGATCATGTGCGGGGGCAGCCCGGCGAGGTCGGCGGGCGCGGCGTGGTAGGGCCAGCACAGCGGGTCGGTGGCGTGCGCGCCGCCCGGGTCGTAGACCGCGACCATGACGGCCATGCCGTCGCAGGCGATGAAGTAGCCGTCGTTCTCGACCAGCGACGGCAGCTCCGCGGCGCGTTCCCCGGCGCTCCGGCCGTAGATCCCCGAGATGTAGGGCACCATCGCGTACACCCCGTCAATCGCCCCGAGCGTGCCGTCGCGCTTCGCCCGGATCGCGGTGGCGAGGGTGAGGTTCCCGCCGCCGGACTCGCCTGCCACCGTCAGGGTGGAGATGCCCAGATCGGCGCGGTGCTCGTGCACCCACGCCAGTGCCGCGGCGCAGTCGTCCAGACCGGCGGGGAAGGGGTGCGGCCCGAGCGCCCCCGCGCCGTTGCGGAACTCGACCCCGATCACGACCATCCCGGTGGCCGCCAGCTCGTCGCGGATGCGCACGTACGCCGGGCCTGCCGCCTGCAGGACCACCATCCCGCCGCCGTGCAGGTGCAGCACCCCCGGCAGCGGTCCGGTGGCTCCCGCGGGCCGGCCGACGTAGAGCCGGAGCTCGTCGCCGTCGGGCCCGGTGATCGTCTCGGTGTGGTGCTCGAGCCCCGGCACGGCGGGCAACCCGTCCATGAGCGCGGCGAACAGGGCCTCGTAGCCCACCTCGGCCTCCGCGACGTACGCCAGCTGGTCCGCCCGCGGCGAGTCCGGGCGCAGCGGCGCCGGGGCGGGGTGGGCGTCGAGCCCGAACGGGGCGAGCGCCTCCACCGTCCGCGGGTCGGAGCGAGGGTCGGTGCGCAGGGTGCGGCCGGGGTCGCCCAGCCTCCCCGGGCGGGCGGTGTCCTCGGTCTGCGCTGACGTCGTCGTCATCAGCCCTCCTGCAAGGTATCCGGCCGATGACGGTAGGGCGGCTGACGGGCGGTGTCCATGAACTGCGCACCGACGACCCGAGCAGCCTCGGCGCGTCCCGCGCGCCCTGCTCGTCCGGGCGTCGCCATCCCCCGGGGACGGGTACGGTCACGGCCGTGCGGCGCACCCCCGCGCCTGGTCGAGTGGCAGCGAGAGCACCGTCTCGCTCCAGGCGGTGCGCGTGGTCGTGGTCGCCGTGGTCGCCGCCGTCGCGGTGGTGGTCGTGGCCGTCGCGCTGGCGTGGGTCTTCCAGCGCCGGCTGGTCTACCTGCCGTTCGGGGCGCCGGACGGGCCGGCAGGCAGGTACCTGGACGGCGGCCGCGACGTCGCGTTGCACACGGACGACGGGCTCGAGCTCACCGCGTGGTGGGCGCCAGCGACCGGACCGGCCCGCGGCCCGACCGTGCTGGTGGCGCCCGGCAACGGCAGCTCGCGGCTGCTGCGGGTGCCGCTCGCCCGTGCTCTCGCGGCCGAGGGCTTCGACGTGTTGCTCGTGGAGTACCGCGGCTACGGCGGCAACCCCGGTTCGCCGACGGAAGAGGGCCTCGCCGCGGACGTCGGCGCGGCGTACCGGTACCTGGTGGAGGAGCGCGGTGTTGCGCCGGACCGGCTCGTCCTGTTCGGCGAGAGCCTCGGCGGCGCGCCGCTCACGCGGCTGGCGAGCGAGCGCCCGGCCGGGTCCCTGGTGCTGCGCAGCCCGTTCACCTCGCTCGCCGACGTGGGCGTGCGCGCGTACCCGTTCCTGCCGGTGCGCGCGCTGCTGCGAGACCGGTTCCCGCTGCTGGAGCAGGTGCGGTCGGTGCGCGCTCCGGTCGCGGTGGTGGCGGGCGGCGCCGACGAGATCGTGCCGGTCGAGCAGAGCCGGGCGGTCGCGGACGCGGCCGGCGGCTCCTACGTCGAGCTGCCGGGGGTGCGGCACAACGACCCGGAGCTGGACAGCGGGCCAGCGGTCGTCGGCGCGGTGGTGCGGATCAGTGGCGGGTAGTGCGACGCTGACGCCATGGAGTGGACCGGTGCGCGCTACGCCGACTGCCCGACCGTGGAGGTGACCACCTGGATCGACGCCCCGCCCGACGACGTCTGGCCCGCGGTGGTCGATCTGCCCGCATTGGCGGCGTCGAGCCCGGAGCTGCAGACCGTCGAGTGGCTGGACGGGGGCGGGCCCGCCGTCGGCTCGCGGTTCGTCGGGCACAGCAGGCACGACGCGATGGGGGAGTGGAGCGTCACCTCGCACGTCGTGGAGTGCGAACGGCCGTCGGTCTTCGCCTGGGCCGTGCACGACCCGCAGGAGCCGGCCGCGACGTGGCGGTTCACGCTCCGACCGGTCGACGGCGGCACGCGGCTCACCGAGTGGGTGCGGCTGGGCCCGGGCCGGTCCGGGCTGAGCCAGGCGATCGACCGCATGCCGGACAAGGAACAGAAGATCGTCTTCGTCCGGATGCGGGAGTTCGAGCGGAACATGACCGCCACCCTCGCGGCGATCAAGCAGCGGGCGGAGGCCGCCTGATGCGCACGGCCACCACGGTCGAGGGGGGCTCCCGGGAGACGGTGCAGTTCGTGTGCGAGGCCGAGAAGCTCGGCCTCGACGTCTGCTGGGTGGCCGAGGCATGGGGCTCCGACGCGGTGTCGGTGCTGGGGCACCTCGCCGCCCGCACCGACCGGATGCTGCTCGGCTCCGGGGTGCTCCAGGTCGGCACGCGCACGCCGGTGGCGATCGCGCAGGCGGCGCTCACGCTCGCCCACCTGTCCGGCGGGCGGTTCCTGCTCGGGCTCGGCCCGTCGGGGCCGCAGGTGATCGAGGGGCTGCACGGGGTGCCGTTCGCGCGGCCGCTGACGCGGATGCGCGAGACCGTCGACGTCGTGCGCCGGGTCCTCGCCGGGGAGAAGGTCGCGTACGCCGGGGAGACGGTGCGGATCCCGCTGCCCGGCGGCGAGGGCAGGCCGATGCGCGTGTCGATCGGCGCCATCCCGGACATCCCGCTGTACCTGGCCGCGTTGTCCCCGAGGTTGCTGGAGCTCACCGGCGAGATCGCCGACGGCTGGCTGGGCACGAGCTTCGTGCCGGAGGGCGCGGCCGCCTACTTCACGCCGCTGGACGCCGGCCTGGCGCGCGCGGGCAGGCAGCGGCGCGACCTCGACGTCTGCCAGGGCGCGGAGGTCGCGTTCGCCGAGGACGAGGACGAGCTGCGGCGCATGACGGCCGACCGGCGCAAGGGCCTCGCGTTCAGCCTCGGCGGGATGGGCTCGGCGAGCACCAACTTCTACAACGACGCCTACCGCCGCCAGGGGTGGTCGGAGGTCGCCGCGGCGGTGCGGGAGCGCTGGCAGGCGGGCGACCGCGACGGCGCGACCGCGCTCGTGAGCGACGAGATGGTGCTGGCCACCACGCTGATCGGCACCGAGGGAATGGTCCGGGACCGGCTGCGGGTCTGGCGCGACGCCGGTGTCGACACCGTGCGGCTCTACCCGGCCGGCGGCACGCTCGACGAGCGGCTCACCACACTGGCCCGCGGGATCGAGCTCGTGCGGGCGACGACCTGAGGGCCGGTCACGGCAGGTGCGGGCCCGCCGCGGCGCGCATCCGGGTGGCGTCCCGGCCGGGTGGCACACCGAAGAGGCGGCGGTACTCGCGGTTGAACTGGGACGGGCTGTCGTAGCCGACGACGTGACCCACCCCCGCGACGTCGTCGGGCCGCGCCAGCAGCAGCGACCGCGCCTCCTGCAGGCGGATGCGCTTCTGGAACTGCAGCGGGCTCATCCTCGTGACGGCGCGGAAGTGCCGGTGGAACGCTGCGGGGCTCATGCCGGCCATCCGGGCGAGGTCCTCGATCCGCATCGGCTCGGCGTAGTTGTCCCTGAGCCACCGGGTCACCCTCGCCACCTGGGACGTGCTGCTGTCGGCGAGGCCGATCTGGCGGACCGTGGCGCCGCGCGGCCCGGTGAGCAGCCGCCAGAGGATCTCGCGTTCGACGAGCGGCGCGAGCACCCGGGCGTCGGCGGGGTGGTCGAGCAGCCGCAGCAGCCGGGCGACGGCGTCGAGCAGGTCGGGCCCGGCCTCGCCGGTCGCCATCGCAGGCCCGGCCGCCGCGCGGGGACCGATGCGGTGGTCCGGGCGCCCGCCCGGCGCCTCCAGCAGCAGCTCGGCGATCACGGCGGGCCGCAGCACCAGCCCCATGCCCAGCGCAGGGGTCCGCGGGCCCGCGTCCAGGAAGTGGCCGGTGACCGGCAGGTCGGTGGTGACCACGAGGAACTCCCCGGCCCGGTACTCGAAGATCTCGTCGCCGAGCAGGAGGCGCTTGCCCCCTTGCGCCATGACGACCAGCAGCGGGTCGGCCAGGGAGTGGTCGAGCTCCTGCGTCTCCACCCTCGACAGCAGCAGCCCGTCGATCGACGACCGCATGTCCGGGCGGGCGTGCGTCCCGATCAGGCGCCGGATCTCCTCCAGGGGCATGCTCCGATCCGATCGCAACCGAGAGGATCGGGCAAGAGGTCGAGTGGATCGGTCTACCTCGGGGCAGCGCCCGCCGGTTGCATGGGTGCATGCCACTCGACCACTACGTGACCCTCGGCCGGTCCGGTCTGCGCGTCAGCCCGTTCGCGCTCGGCGCGATGACCTTCGGCAGCGATCCCGGCGGCGCCGGGTGCGGCGTCGAGGAGTCGGAGAAGATCCTCTCGACCTACCTCGACCTCGGCGGCAACTTCGTCGACACCGCGAACTTCTACACCAACACCCACTCGGAGCGGATCCTCGGCGACTGGTTCGCCGCGCACCCCGGCCGGCGCGAGCACGTGGTGCTGGCGTCGAAGTTCTTCGTCAACCTCTTCCCCGGCGACCCCAACGGCGGCGGCGCGGGCCGGGGGTCGATCATCGCGCAGCTCCACGAGACCCTGCGCCGGCTGCAGACCGACCACCTCGACCTCTACTGGCTGCACAACTGGGACCGCCACACGCCGATCGAGGAGACGCTGCGCACCCTCGACGACCTGGTCCGGGCCGGCAAGATCCGCTACGTCGGGTTCTCCAACACGCCGGCGTGGGTCACCGCCCAGGCCCAGGCCACGGCACTGCTGAAGGGCTGGACCCCGCTGATCGCGCTGCAGGTCGAGTACTCGCTGCTGGCCCGCACCGTCGAGGGCGAGCTGGCTCCGCTCGCCCTCGACCAGGGCATGGCGCTGGTCCCGTGGAGCCCGCTGAAGAACGGCTTCCTGTCCGGCAAGTACCGGCGCGGCGCGCGGGTCACCGACTCCGCCCGCACCGCCTACGTCGGCGGGCCCACCGACGACGAGTACGCGGTCATCGAGGCCGTCGCGGCGGTCGCGCGGGAGCTCGGGACCACCTCCGCCGCCGTGTCGCTGGCCTGGCTGCGCGCCCGCGCAGGCACGGTCGTACCGATCGTCGGGGCCCGCCGGGTGGAGCACCTCGAGGACAACCTCGCCGCGCTGGACCTGACGCTCGCCCCCGAGCACCTCCGCGTGCTCGACGAGGTCTCGGCGCCGACCCTGGGCTACCCGGCGCCGATGCACGGCGCCCAGCGGGCGATGCTGCAGTTCGCGGGCACCACTGTCGACGGCGAGCCCTCCACGGTGTACCCGCCGCTCCTGCAGAGCGACGTCCGGTACTGAAACCGTTATCGATATCGGCCGCCGCTCACCACGGTCGAGCAGCCGCTGCAGCTGATGGGGCGGCACGCCGCCGAGATGCTCGTCGCGCTGCTGGCGGGGGACGCGCTCGCCGTCCCGCACGTCCGCATGCCGACCCGGCTCGTCGTCCGCGGCTCCACGGCCGCCCCGCCGTCCCGACGGGGCCCGCCCGATCCGGGGCCGGGACGGCCGCGTCGGCGGCCGATCCGTTTCGCACGGGCTGAGACGGTTATCGATCAGGTGTGGAACGACATCGACCGGACGACTCGACGATCGCGGTGCTCGGCGCGGACGAGGCCAACCTCGAGCTCCTGCGCCGCATGCCCGGCCACGAGCGGCAGACGTTCGTGCCGCTGCTGACCGACTCCGAGATGCAGGAAGGCGAGGTCAGCATCCCCGACCTGCTCGACCGCGCCGTCCGCGAGCTGGACGGCCGGGCCGCCCCGGTGGACGCCGTGATCGGGTTCTGGGACTTCCCGATCAGCACCCTCGTCCCCCTGCTCGCCGACCGCTACGGCCTGCACGCCGCGCCGCTGGAGGCGGTCGTGAAGTGCGAGCACAAGTACTGGAGCCGGCTGGAACAGCAGCAGGTGACCGACGCCCACCCCCGCTTCGGGCTCGTCGACCTCGACGTCCCGCGGCTGCCCGACGGCATGCGCTACCCGGTGTGGCTCAAGCCGGTGAAGTCGTACTCGTCGGAGCTCGCGTTCCACGTCGAGGACGACCAGGGGTTCGACGACGCCGTCGCCGAGATCCGCGAGGGCATCGGGCGGCTCGGCAGGCCCTTCGAACAGGTCCTCGACCGGCTCGACCTCCCGCCGGGGATCGCCGAGGTCGGCGGGCAGGCGTGCCTCGTCGAGGAGGCCTTGAGCGGGGCCCGCGCGGCCACCGAGGGGTACGTGCACGACGGCGAGGTCGTGGTCTACGGCGTGCTCGACTCGATCACCTACCCGGGGCGGTCGAGCTTCCTGCGCCACCAGTACCCCTCGCAGCTGCCCGACCTCGTGCAGAAGCGGCTGGTGGAGGTGTCCGAGCGGGTGATCGGGCGCGTCGGGCTCAACTGGACCACGTTCAGCGTCGAGTTCTTCTGCGACCCGGACTCCGGGGACGTCGCCCTGCTGGAGATCAACCCGCGGCACTCGCAGTCGCACGCGGAGCTGTTCGCCGCCGTCGACGGGATCGCCAACCACCACGCGATGGTCCAGCTCGCGCTCGGGCGGGCTCCCGACCTGCCCACCGGGGAGGGCCCGTACGAGATCGCGGCGAAGTGGTACCACCGCAGGTTCGAGGACGGCGTCCTGCGGCGCGGGCCGAGCCCCGGGGAGATCGAGCGGATCGAGCGCGAGATCCCCGGCGTGCGCCTCACCCCGGTACCCCGCGAGGGCCAACGGCTGTCGGAGCTGCTCGGGCAGGACAGCTACAGCTTCGAGCTCACCGACGTGATCGTCGGGGCCCGCGACGAGGCGGAGCTCCAGGCCAAGTACGAGCGCGCCGTGGGCGCCCTGACCTACGAGTTCGACTGATGCGCGTCGTCACGTCGTTCCCGCACGAGATCCACGCCGCCCGCACCGTCCGCATCCCGATGCCCGACGGCGCCGAGCTCTCCGGCCGGTTGTGGCGCCCGGTGTCGTCCGACGGCGAGCCGGTGCCCGCGATCTGCGAGGCGATCCCGTACCGGCACCGCGACCTCACCTCGGTGCGCGACTCGATCCACCACCCCTACCTCGCCGGCCACGGCTACGCCTGCCTGCGCCTCGACCTGCGCGGCAGCGGCGACTCCGACGGCGTGCTCGAGGACGAGTACACCGAGCAGGAGCACCGCGACATCGAGGCCGCACTGGCCTGGCTGGCCGCGCAGCCGTGGTGCACCGGGCGCACCGGGTTGATGGGCATCTCGTGGGGCGGGTTCGCCGGGCTGCAGGTGGCCGCGCGCCGCCCGCAGAGCCTCGGTGCGATCGTCATCGCCTCGTTCACCGACGACCGCTACGCCGACGACATGCACTACATGGGCGGCTGCCTGCTCTCGGACAACCTCGCAGAGGCCGGCACGATGTTCGCCTACTCGACGTTGCCGCCCGACCCCGTGGTGGTCGGGGACCGCTGGCGGGAGATGTGGCGTGAGCGCCTCGAGCGGGCGGAGCCGTGGATCCTGAAGTGGCTCGCCCACCAGCGCCGCGACGACTACTGGCGCCGCGCCTCCGTGTGCGAGGACTACGCCGCCGTGCAGGTGCCGGTGTTCGCCTCCAGCGGGTGGGCCGACGGCTACTCCAACGCGGTCTTCCGCGTGCTCGAACACCTCGACGTCCCCCGCAAGGGCCTGATCGGGCCCTGGTCGCACAAGTACCCGCACCTCGGCGTGCCGGGCCCCGCCATCGGCTACCTGCAGGAGGTCGTCCGCTGGTTCGACCGGTGGCTGAAGGGGCGCGAGAACGGCGCCGAGGACGGGCCGGTGCTGCGCACCTGGATGCAGGAGAGCGTGCCGCCGTCCACCGCGTACGAGGAGCGGCCGGGGCGGTGGGTCGGCGAGCCGGGCTGGCCGTCCCCGCACGTCCGGCCGATGCCGCACCCGCTCGCCCGGTACCGGATCGCCCCCGTCGGGGAGGAGGTCACACCGGGGGAGGTGCGCGTGCAGTCGCCGCTGTCGGTGGGCCAGTTCGCCGGGAAGTGGGCCTCCTACAACGCGCCGCCCGACCTGCCCTACGACCAGCGCGAGGAGGACGGCGGCTCCCTGGTCTTCGAGACCGAGCCGCTCGAGGAGCGCTGCGAGATCCTCGGGGCGCCCGCCGTGGAGCTGGAGGTCGCCGCGAGCCGGCCGGTGGCCACGGTCGCGGCCCGCCTCTCCGACGTCGCCCCGGACGGGCGCGCCACCCGCGTGACCTACGGGCTGCTCAACCTCACCCACCGCAACCGGGACGACGCGCCGCAGCCCGTCGAGCCGGGCACGTTCCAGCGCGTGCGGGTGCAGCTCAACGGGGTGGCGCAGGCGTTCCCCCCGGGGCACCGGATCCGGCTGTCGCTGTCGACGTCGTACTGGCCGCTCGCCTGGCCGCCGCCCGAGCCCGCGGAGCTCACCATCCGCACCGGGGTCAGCTGCCTCGTCCTGCCCGTCCGCCCGGCCGCGGAGGCCGACGGGGTGCCGCTGCGCCCGTTCGACGAGCCGGAGGGCGCGGAGCCCCTGCCCACCACCCAGCTGGCGCCGGGGGAGAACAGCTGGACGGTGTCGCGCGACCTCGTCGACTACCGCTCGGTGCTCGAGATCGTGAAGGACGGCGGCGTGCTGCGCCACGACGACACCGGCATGACGCTCGGCCGGCGTGTGGTGGAGCGCTACTGCAGCGTGGCCGACGACTTCGCCTCCCCGCGCGGCGACGTCGAGTGGTCGATGACGTGCTCCCGCGGCGACTGGAGCGCCCGCACCGTCACCCGTACCGTGCTGACGTGCACGGCCACGACGTTCGAGGTGCACGGCCACCTCGACGCGTACGAGGGCGAGCACCGCACGTTCTCCCGCGACTGGGCCCGCACCATCCCACGTGACCTACTGTGAGGCCGTGATCCGACTCGATCAGCGGCCGTGGCGGGAGGTGCGGGCCGCGGGCGAGCGCGGGGCGGTCGCGGTGCTCCCCGTCGGATCCCAGGAGCAGCATTCCGAGCACCTGCCGATGGGCACCGACACCCTGCTCGTCGAGGCCGTCGTCGACGCGGCCGCCGGGCTGCTCGGCGACGACGGCCCGGAGCTCGTCCGGCTGCCCGCGCTGCCGTTCGGGCACAGCCCGCACCACCTGTTCGCGGCGGCGGTGTCGCTGTCGGCCACCACGCTGCTCGCCGTCCTCGACGACGCGCTCGACTCGCTGGTGCGCAGCGGGTTCCGGCGCGTCCTGCTGGTGAACGGGCACGCAGGCAACGACGAGGTCGTGCGGCTCGCCGTGAAACGCTGCGCGGAGCGGACGGACGTCGCGCTGGGCGCCTGCTCGTACTGGACGCTCGCCGGGCCCGGCGAACCGCCGCAGTCCCCGGGACATGCCGGCTGGTTCGAGACGTCCCTGCTCCTCGCCGTCCACCCCGATCTGGTCCGCGCCGCGGCGCCGTGGCGGGAGCCGGACCCGCCTGCCCTGTTCCACCGGTCGCCCGCACCGGGCCTGGTGGTCGCGCGGCACGGCGAGTGGGAGCGGGTGGGCGGCGCCACCGACGACGCCGGGGACGCCGACGCCGAGACCGGCCGGAGCCTCCTCGCCGCCCGGGCCGGGGTGCTCGCGGCGGCGATCCGGGCGTTCGACGAGGCCACGGCGGGGAGCCACGGCCCGGCTGCGCCGCGTTGAGCTCGTGCCTCCCCGCGGGTCACCAGCGGTAGTCGAGGAACTTCCCGTCGAAGGTGACGACGACGCGGTCGCCGTCGGGGTCGGGGCGGCGGGCGATGTCCACCCGGAAGTTGATCGCGCTCATGATCCCGTCGCCGAACTCCTCGTGGATGAGCTCCTTGAGCGCCGGTCCGTACACCGACAGGGCCTCGGTGAAGCGGTAGATCGTGGGGTCGGCCATGATCGCCGGGTCGGTGCCGCGGGACGGCTGCAGCTGGAGGCTCTCGGCCACGGCCTCGTCCAGGCCGAGCAGCGCGCACGCCTTCGCGGCCTGCTCGCCGGTCATGGGGTGCTGGCCGAGCAGGGCCGCGGTCGTCCAGACCAGCGGGGTGCCGAGGGCCTCGGCGATCCCGGCCCACGAGAGGCCCTTCCGCTTCCGGGCGGCGAGGACGAGGTCGGCGGCCTCGGACTTGCTCATGATCGGGTCGATGGTCGGCTCCTTCTCCAGATCGTCGGGTCGCCCCAGGCTCGCGGCCGCGTTTTGCGCTCGTGTTACACGCGCGATACGCGCGCCCGACCGGCGAGCGCGACGGCGGTGAGCGGGGCGTGACGTGATGCTCCTCCGCCCGTAACGGCTGGGGAATACCCGGTTCCACGACTCGGTGCGGCCCGCCCTGATGAAGAGCTGAGGAACGCCGTTCTGTCGGTGGCATCACGTTCGTCGGGCTCACGCTGTACGCCACCCACGCCCGCCCCGGCACCGGCCGGGCGCGCCCGGTGCGGGAGGACGTGGAACTGGCCGAGGTCGCTGTCCGCTGAGCGGTCAACGGCCCCGGTGCAGCCGCCGGTAGCGGCCCGGCGGCATGCCGCAGGCCTGCGTGAACGCGGCGTAGAAACCGCTGTGTGAGCCGAACCCGGTGTCCTCCGCGATCCGCCTGGTCGTCGCCGCGCTCGTGAGCAGCTGGCGCTGGGCCTCGGCGATGCGCCGGTCGTTGAGGTAGGTGTGCACGGTGGTGCCGAGCACCTGCCGGAACAGCGTCATCGCGTAGTTGGGGTTGAGGTGGACGGCGGCGGCGACGTCGGCCGCGCGGACCGGTCCGCGGAAGTTCTCGGTGATGTAGCGCGCCATCGCGACGACGTGCCGGACGGCGTCCGGGAGCGCCCCGGGGTCGTGGTCGGCGGGCAGCGCGGTGCGCAGCAGCCTGCGGACCCCCGCCTG
Organism: Pseudonocardia adelaidensis; assembly: GCF_039543345.1. Taxonomy (NCBI): domain Bacteria; kingdom Bacillati; phylum Actinomycetota; class Actinomycetes; order Pseudonocardiales; family Pseudonocardiaceae; genus Pseudonocardia; species Pseudonocardia adelaidensis. Next base: position 86,554 of record NZ_BAABJO010000033.1, read on the forward strand.
GATCTCCAGCAGCGTGATCGCGTGCAGGTCGGGCGATGTGCTGGTGAGGTCGGCCGCCCAGCGCGTGAAGGCCGCGGGGTCCGGGTGGTCGGGGTGGCGGGTGACGAGCGGGGTGCCGCGCAGCAGCTCGGTGATCGCCGGGCCGGGCAGCTCCCACCCGAGCACCTGCCCGAGCGGGACGTGCAGCCAGCGCACCCTGGCGTTCCAGTTGTGCGGGGTGTCGATCAGCCGGTGCGGCACCGACGCCCAGAACAGCGCGGCGTGACCGGGCTGGATCGTCACCAGCGTGCCGCCGAAGAGGTAGGTGAGCGGCTGGTCGTCGACGATGTTCACCTCGAGGTCGTCGTGGCGGTGGGCGCTCGCCATCGCGTGGCCGCGGCCCTGCCGGCACCACAGTTCGGAGGGTTCATGGGTGACCGACATCTGAGGATCCTGGAACTCCGCCCTACGTTCGCGGACCGATCCTAGGTGTCTCAGCTCCTAGCGTGGAGCCCATGGCCAAGATCACTATCGTCGGCGCCGGCGGGTACGTCTTCCCGTTCCGGCTGATCGGTGACCTCCTGAGCTACCCGGCGCTGCGCGGCAGCACGCTCACGCTGATGGACATCGACGCCGACCGGTTGGAGCGCACGGCGGGTGCGACGCGCGCGCTCGTCGCGCACCACGGGTTCCCGACCACCGTGGAGAGCACCACCGACCGGCGGGCCGCACTCGCGGGTGCCGACCACGTGATCATCACGTTCCAGGTCGGCGGCGTCGATGCCTTCCGCGACGACGTGGAGATCCCCCGCCGCTACGGCGTGGACCAGACGGTCGGCGACACGCTCGGCCCCGGTGGGGTGTTCCGGTTCCTGCGGTCCGTGGTGGCCTACCGCGAGATCGCCGCCGACCTCGCCGAGCTCGCCCCGCACGCCCAGGTGATCAACTACGCCAACCCGATGGCGATGGCCACCTGGTACCTCAACGCGCTTGGCGCCCGCACCGTCGGGCTGTGCCACAGCGTGCAGGGCACCTCCCGCATGCTCGCCCGCGCGCTGGACGTCCCGTACGACGAGGTGCGCTTCCGGGCCGGCGGGATCAACCACCAGTCGTGGTTCACCGAGTTCCGCCGGGGGAGCGAGGACCTCTACCCGCGGCTGCGGGAGGTGATGGCGCAGCGGCACCTGGACGGGCGGGCCGGGAGCGGGTTCGCCGCCGACCACGGCGACCACAGCGGCGCCGACCGCGGGGAGTCGGTCTACGAGGGCGGCAACGAGCGCGTCCGCACGGCGATCATGAACGCATTCGGCTACTTCCACACCGAGTCGAGCCACCACGCGTCGGAGTACCTGCCGTACTTCCGCAAGACGCCGGAGATGGTGCGGGACTTCATCCCGGAGCGCTGGGACTACTACGAGATCTGCCAGAACCACGACGAGGACGGCCAGACCGCGAAGCTCCTGGAGGACCTGAAGCAGGAGCTGGCCCCGTCGGTCGAGTACGGCGCGGCGATCGTGCACAGCATCGAGACCGGGCAGCAGAGCGTCATCTACGGCAACGTGCCCAACACCGGTCTCGTCACCAACCTGCCGGACGGCTGCTGCGTCGAGGTGGCCTGCCTGGTGGACTCGGGCGGCGTGCAGCCCACCGTGTTCGGGGCGCTCCCGCCGCAGTGCGCCGCGGTCAACCGGACCGGGATCAACGTGCAGGAGCTGGCGGTGACCGCCGCGCTCACCGGGCGCCGCGAGCACGTCTACCACGCCGTGATGGCCGACCCGCTCACCAGCGCGCTGCTCACCCTCGACCAGATCACCGCGATGGTCGACGAGCTGTTCCTCGCGCACAAGGCGTACCTGCCCGCTGAGCTGCAGGCATAGCAGCCCACCGACCTCACCGGAGAGGTACGGATGACCCGATCACCACAACCGCGACCACTGTCCCGCCGCGCCTTCCTGGGCGCTGCGGCCGCGGCGGCCTTGGCCGGCTGCAGCTCCGACCCGGCACCGGGCAAGGTCCGGCTGCGCCTGTCCACCTGGAACATCGCACCCGACCTCGTGAGCTACCGGGCGATCGCCGACCGCTACCAGGCGCTGCACCCCGACGTCGAGATCGCCGTGGAGGTGACGCCGGGCGGGGACTTCAACCAGTGGCTCACCACCCGCCTCGCGGCCGACCGGGCACCGGACCTCATCCGGATCATCCCGCAGCAGTTCGGCCGCTACGTCGAGACCGGCGGGATGGTGGACATCTCGCCGTGGCTCCCGCCCGGGTACGGCGACGACTACCGGGAGAACTTCTGGTCGATCGTCGCGAAGGACGGTGTTACCGGAAGCAGGGGCATCTACGGGCTGCCGCAGCACACCGACAACTTCATCACGTTCTACCGCCGCGACATCCTCGACGAGATCGGCGTCACCCCACCGCCGGACGCGGTGGACCAGGCGTGGACCTGGTCGGAGTTCCTCGACGTGGCGCGCGAGGTCAAGCGCGCCACCGGCGCGTACGGCTTCTCCGTCGGGTTCGGTGGCGTGAACAACGCCTACCGCTGGCTGCCGTTCCTGTACATGCACGGCGGGCGGCTGGTGGAGGACGACCTCGTGACGCCCGCGATCGAGAGCGACGCGGGGGTGGAGGCCCTGGAATGGACGCGTCGCTGGTACGCCGAGGGGCTCGTCTCGCTCTCCAACACCGTCAAGGGCAGCCAGGGCGACACCGCCACCACGCTGTTCGCCACCGACCAGGCCGGCCTCATGCTCAACAACCCCACCGCCCTGCCGACGCTCCAGGAGAGCATCCCCGAGGAGACGTGGGACACCCGCTACATGGTCCAGGACGTCGGGCGGGCGTCCGACTGCGGCGGGAACGTCCTCGCGGTCACGCGCAGCTGCCGGCACCCCGAGGTCGCCGCCGACTTCCTGGCCTTCCTCAACGACCCGGAGAACACGGTCGAGTTCTGCCGCGGCGGCGGCTGGGTGCCGGTGCGCGAGTCGATCGACGTCGACGAGGTGGGCTACTCCTACCGGCCGGACACGGTGGCGCGGTTCCTGGTGCAGCAGGACACCGTGCCCGCCGACATGATCGCCGTCGAGACCTCGCCGACGTTCAACGTGGTCAACCAGGTGCTGGGCGACTACCTCGACCTGTGCCTGATCGGCTCGATCACGCCACGGGAGGCGGCCGCCTCCATCGCGGAGGGGATTCGCAATGTCCGTCACTAGGTCTCGTGCGTGGATCGCGCCCTGGCTGTTCGTCTCGCCCGGCCTGGTGCTGCTGATCGTGTTCTCGTTCGTCCCGATCGTGACGGCGGTGGTGCTGTCGTTCCAGCAGGTCGCCGTGTTCGGCCAGGGCACCTGGGTCGGCGGCGGCAACTACGCGCAGATGGTGGGCGACCCGCTGTTCTGGACGAGCATCGGCAACACCGCGGTGTTCACCGTCGGCACGGTGCCGACCAGCATGGCGATCGGGCTGCTGCTCGCCGTGCTGCTCAACCGCGCGATGCCGGGCCGGCCGCTGATCCGCGCGCTGTTCTTCCTGCCGATGGTCGCCGCGGGCGTCGTGGTCGCGGTGATCATGGCGTGGATCTTCAACGGCGACTACGGGGTGGTGGACAACCTCCTGGCCGCGCTCGGGCTGCCCCGCGTGCCCTGGCTGACCTCGCCGGACGTGGCGATGCTGACGTTCGTCCTCGCCGTGGTCTGGACCCGCATCGGGTTCTGCATGGTGATCTACCTCGGCGCGCTGCAGGCCGTGCCGCCCGAGCTGGTGGAGGCCATGACCGTGGACGGCGCGGGCCGGTGGACCCGGTTCCGGAGGCTGATCTGGCCGCTGCTGCGCCCAACGACGTTCGTGCTGCTGGTGGTGAACGTGGTGTTCTCGCTGCAGGTCTTCGACATCGTCTACGTGCTGACCGGCGGCGGTCCCGGTTTCGCCACGACGGTGCTGATCCAGTACATCTTCCGGACCGCGTTCACGAACGGCGAGATGGGCTACGCGAGCGCGATCGGCGTCGTGTTCGCGCTGATCCTGCTCGGCTTCACCGCGCTGCAGTGGCGGGCGAACCGGCGGGCGGAGGAGGTGGCATGACGAGCCTCGCGCAGGACACGCGCCCGGTGCAGGCGGCGCGCGCCGCGGTGCCGGCGGCCCGGCACGCGCGGATGACCCCCGGGCGGTGGGTCGTGTGGGCGCTGCTCGTGGGCGGCGCGCTGGTGATGGCCTTCCCCGTCTACTGGATCCTCGTGACGGCGGTGACGCCGGGCGGCCAGTCGCAGAGCGGCGAGTTCTACCTGTGGCCGAGCGAGCCGACGCTCGCCAACTTCGCGGAGGCGTTCGCGTCCCAGCCGGTCGGGAGGTGGATCGTCAACTCGCTGGTGATCGCGGGGATCGGCACCGCGATCACCGTTGTCGTGGCGCTGATGGCGGGCTACGCGTTCGCGAAGTTCTCCTTCCGCGGGCGCGACCTGCTCTTCGGCGCGTTCCTCGTGACGATCGTGGTACCGGCGCAGGTGACGCTCGTGCCGTCCTTCCTCGTGGTCGTGGACCTGCGGCTCGTCGACACGATCTGGGCCGTGATCCTGCCCCGCGCAGGCGACGCGATCGCGATCTTCATCGCTCGCCAGTTCATGCTGAAGATCCCGGACGCCCTGCTCGAGGCGGCCCGGATCGACGGCGCGGGCGAGCTGACGATCTTCCGTCGGATCGTGCTGCCGATGAGCGGCCCGCTGGTCGGCGTGCTGGTGATCCTCGCGTTCATGGGCAAGTGGAACGACTTCCTCTGGCCCCTGGTCACCCTGCAGGGCACCGAGAACCTCACGCTCCCGGTGGCGCTGTCGAGCATGCAGAGCAGCGGGATCTTCGAGAACCCGTGGGGCCCGATCATGGCCATCGCGTTCCTGTCGCTGCTGCCGCTGCTCGTCGTGTTCCTGGTGTTCCAGCGGACGTTCGTGCAGGGGATCGCGAGCACCGGGCTGAAGTGAGGGGTTCAGCCCACGAGGTGGGTGCCGGGTGCGGGCGGCTCGGCGCCCGTCCGGCCGAGCACGAGGGTCCGGGTGCCCTCCTCCAGCTCCCGCGGGAACGGGAACTGCAGGCCGACCACCCGCCAGGTGCGCTGGGTCGACTCGTCGCGCAGGGCCATGCCGACGGCGACCACCCCCTTGTGGGTCCGGCCGTTGACCAGGAACCCGCCCCTGGTCGACAGGTCCCACACCTCGGCCACCTCGAACCGCACCATCGTCGTCCTCCTCCTCGTTCGATACGGGTGACCACCGGGTATCGGGCCGGCCGGTTGGGTCGGCCATGCGATCGTGCACGTCATGGCGACGCCTGCCCTCTGGCGGCGGCCCGGCCCGCCGGCCGGGTCCCGTCCACGCCCGCTGCCGGACGGGCTGCTCCCGTTCCACCGCCTGCTGCCCGGCTACGCGCCCACCCCGCTCGTCGAGCTGCCGGAGGTCGCGGCGCGGCTGCGGGTCGGGCACGTGCTGGTGAAGGACGAGTCGGACCGGCTCGGGCTGCCGGCGTTCAAGATGCTCGGGGCGTCGTGGGCGGTGGCCCGTGCGGTCCGCGCCCGGATCGGTGGGACCTCCCTCGACCCGGACGTGCTCCGGGCATGCGTCGCGGAGTCGGGCGCGACGCTCCTGCTCTGCACGGCGACCGCGGGCAACCACGGCCGCGCCGTCGCGCGCACCGCCCGCCTGCTCGGGCTGCCGGCCCGGATCTGGGTATCCGCGGCCACGCCCGGCCATCTGTGCGCGGCGATCGAGGGAGAGGGCGCCGACGTCGTACGGGTCGACGGGCAGTACGACGACGCGGTGGCGGCCGCGCACGCCGCCGCGGCGGTCCACGACGACGCGGTGCTGGTGCAGGACACCGCGAACGGTGCGAACGACGGCGAGGTCCCGGGGTGGATCGTGGAGGGCTACGCGACGCTGCTGCACGAGATCCACGGCGAGCTGGGACGGGCGCCGGACGTCCTCGTCGTGCCGGTCGGCGTCGGCTCGCTGGCGCTCGCGACCGCGACGTACGGCGCCGCCGCGATCCTCACGGTCGAGCCCGCGGAGGCGGCCTGCCTGCTCACGAGCCTCGCCCACGGCGAGCCACGCACCGTCCGCACCGGCCGGACGGCGATGGCCGGGCTCAACGCGGGCACCGTCTCCGCCGCGGCGTGGCCGGTGCTGCGCGACCGGGTCACCGCCGCGGTCGCGGTCCCCGACGAGGCCGCGCTCGCCGCCGCCGAGCAGCTGCACACCGCGGGCGTCGCGGCGGGGGCCTGTGGTGGCGCGGCGCTCGCCGGCCTGGAGCGAGCGCTTGCCGACCCGGGTGCCCGGGAGGCGCTCGGGGTGGACGAGGGCTCGTGCGTCGCGGTGCTCAGCACGGACGGGGAGCGCTAGCGCGGGACGTCCGGCAGCTCCAGCTCGTCGAGCAGGGTGTGCAGGCAGGCGCGGGTCGCGTCGTCGAGGACGGCGGCGGGGGAGCGCACGGCCGCGTCGGCGATCAGGCCGCGCCGCACCAGCACCTCCTTGTGCACCGCCCACGCGAGGTTCCTCGAGCCGTTCCTGGTTCGGGGGATGGCCTCTGGATCCGTGGAGGGCTGGCAGCGCGGCCGGGCGCCTGCGCCCTCAGCCCATCCGGATGCTCTCGTCGATGAACTCGTTGGTGTAGAGGCTGTCCGCCGCCGGGATCTCGGCCGCGCCCTGTGCCTGCATGAGCGGGCCGAAGGTGGTCACGATCTGCTCCATCCGCGCCGGGTCGAACCGCCCGAACACCCCGGAGGCCGGGTCGTCGGTCACGAGCCCCTGCTCCCGCATGGTGCGCACCGCGAAGTCGGCGAGGCCGGGCGAGTAGGTCCAGCCGGTCTGGTACGCCTCGACGAGCTGCACGATCAGCGCGTTCGCCGGGCCCGGGTCGGCCAGGTAGCCGAGCACCGCCCGCTGCATGATCGGTACGAGCTTGCCGAGGCACGGCCGGAGCTGCTCGAGCCGGTCCGCGCGCACGGCGAGGGGCTCGGGGTACACGGTGTAGCCGTAGTCGGCGAGCTTCTGGTTGCCCACGGGCTTGCCCCACTCGGCGATCTCGTGCTCGTAGAGGTAGGGCTCGGCGGTGACGTAGCCCTGCTGCAGGATCCGCGGGTCGGAGACGAACCGCGCCGGGGTGCCCTCGTAGCTGGTGTCCACCTGGGCCGGCGTGATGATGCCCTGCTTCTCCAGCAGGGCGGTGACGACGGGTTCGGACGTGACGACCGGGACGCCGCTCGCCGCGACGTCGCGCAGCGTCTGCGCGCCCGGGTGCGACGCCGGGTCCCACATGAGCATCAGCGGGCTGGTCGTGATCTGCGAGACGACCGCGACCGTCGGGGTCGTGGCCGCGGCGGCGATCGCCAGGTCCGTGTTCACCGCGCCGAGGACGATCGAGTCGTCGAGGGCCATCAGGGACGACACCGGCTGGAAGCCGACGCTCGGGCCGCCGGGACGGATCTCGATGTCCACCCCGGTGTCGACGCCCTGGGCGACGAGCGAGCCGCGCACCGCCTTCGCGGCGGCGTCGATCGTGCGGTCGGGACCGACGAGGCTGTACATGGCGCCGTGCTCGGCCTGCGGCTGCCAGTCCTGCTGCATGACGACGGTGGCCGGACAGACCCCGCCCAGGTCGAGCGGGCCGCCCGCCGGCGCGGCCGGTGCCGCGGCGGGCGGCGGGCCCCCCACCGGTTCGCTTCCCCCGCACGCGCCGAGCGCGAGCACCAAGGCCGATGCGGCGGCGAAGGAAAGGACACGACAACCGGTGGGTCGTCGCAAGAGAACACCCCCTGGAGTCGGCGGTCGCCGCCGTCCCGACGGAACGGTGCGCCCGGCGAGAGGATAGCCCCGGAGTGGAGGCGAACGATCAGTGGCGGAAGGATGGTGCCATGCCCGATCAGTCGAGCGACCCATTCGTCCACACCGGGATCGACACCACCGTCGCGCACTCGGCACGGGTCTGGAACTACTGGTTGGGCGGTAAGGACAACTACGCCGTCGACCGCGAGGTCGGCGACGCCTGGATGGCGCTCTACCCGGAGATCGTCGAGAAGGCGCGTGAGTCGCGCGCGTTCCTGCGGCGGGTGGTGCGGTTCCTCGCCGGTGAGGCCGGCATCCGGCAGTTCCTCGACATCGGCACCGGCCTGCCGACGGCGGACAACACCCACGAGGTCGCCCAGGGCGTCGCCCCGGGCGTCCGCGTCGTGTACGTCGACAACGACCCGCTGGTGCTGGCCCACGCGCGGGCCCTGCTCGTCGGCACGCCGGAAGGCGCGACGCAGTACCTGCACGCGGACGTCCGCGACGTCGACGAGCTCCTGCGGGGCGCGGCGGAGATCCTCGACTTCACCGAACCCATCGCCATCCTCATGTTCGGGCTGCTCGGGCACATCAAGGACACCACCGAGGCCCGCACCCTGGTGAAGCGCATCCTCGCGCCGATGCCGTCGGGCAGCTACCTCGCGATCGCCGACGGCGCCCCCACGGAACGGGCGCGGGTGGCCGAGGAGGAGCAGGTCAAGAAGACCGGGAACATTCCCTACCTGAACCGCGAGCCCGAAGAGATCGCGTCGTTCTTCGACGGGCTCGAGTTCCTCGAACCGGGGTTCGGATCGGTGTCGTCGTGGCGCCCGGAACGGCCGGTAGGAGACGTCTCCGTTCTCACCGTGGCTCCACCCCACGTCGACGAGTACGGCGGGCTCGCCCGAAAGCCGTGACCCCCGCCGATGGGCCCGGTCCCGCGCCGACACCGTTGAGCGGGAGCCCGTGCGGTCGGGCCGGCGGCGTCACCTCGACGCCGAACGGGGCGCGCAGTAGCGCCAGAAGTCCAGCATCATCGGCACCGGTTCGGGGCCGACGACGCCGCGCTGGGTGAGCAGGATGTGGACCGCGCCGGTCGAGGGCACGACGTGGGCGGACGTGCCGGTGCCGCCGGTCCACCCGTACCGGCCCGGCACGTTCCACGGGTCGGTCGGCACCACGTCGACGCCACCGCCGAAGCCCCAGCCCTGACCCTCCAGGAACACGGGGTTGGCCTCGCGTTGGGCGTCGGTCAGGTGGTTGGTGGTCATCCGCCGCACCGACTCGGCCGACAGCAGCCGTCGGCCTCCGGCGGCACCTTCTGCGACGCCTCCTGCGAGCAGCATCCGCGCGAAGCGGAACCAGTCGTCGACGGTGCCGGCGAGCCCGCCCGATCCGGCCGGGAAGGCGGGGAGGCGGCTCCACTGCCCGTCCGGTCCGTCGGCCAGCTCCAGGTCGCCGTCGGGAGAGGGCTTGTAGTAGCTGGTGAACCGGTCGCGCTTGCCCGCCGGCACGACGAACCCGGTGTCGACCATGCCCAGCGGTTCGAACACCCGCTCGGCCAGGAAGTCGGGCAGCGTCCGGCCGCTGGCCCGGGCGATCAGCACGCCCTGCAGGTCGGAGCACGTGTCGTACAGCCACGCCGCACCGGGCTGGTGCAGGAGCGGGATCCGCCCCAGCGCCGCCATCCACTCGTCGGTGTGCGGTCGCAGCTGCACCTCGCGCCCGTCGGTCTGCACCGTGAACAGCCGCTGCACCTGCGGCAGCGAGAAGTCCGAGGGGAACCCGTACCCGGCGCGGTTGGTGAGCAGGTCGAACACCGTGATCGGCCGGACCGCCGGGACCACGTCGTCGACCGGACCGGAGGGCGTGCGCACCACCGTCGGCTCGGCGATCTCCGGCAACCACGTGCCCACCGGCTCGTCCAGCGCGATGCGGCCGTCCTCGACGAGCATCAGCACGGCCGCCGCGGTGATCGGTTTCGTGATCGACGCGATGCGGAAGATCGAGTCGCGGGCCATCGCCGCGCCGCCGTCGACGGTCATGGACCCGACGGCCTCGACCTCGACCTGGTCGCCGCGGGCCACGAGCGCCACCGCGCCCGGCACCGTCCCGTCGTCGACGTGGCGCTGCAGGATGTCGTGCAGTGTGGTCATCGAACCACCTCTTCCGGATCAGCGGGGTCCAGGACTGCGGGTGCTCAGGCGCAGGCTTGGCAGCAGGTGTGGTGGCGGGGTAGGCAGATCATGTGTGGGCGCAGCAGTTGACCGGTCCGGGGACGCTACAGCCGGTGGAGGTGCCCGCGCCTGCCGCGGGCGACCTGCGAGCGGGTGAGGTCCTCGTCGCACTCGAACACGGCGGCATCTGCGGCAGCGACCTGCCGTACTTCCGGGCCGGTGGGCGGCCGGTGGTGGAGCCGGGGCGGCTCGCGAGCGCGCCGCCGGGCTTCCCGATGCACGAGATCGTCGGGCGAGTGCACGCCTCCCGCGATCCCGGGGTGGCGGCCGGGGACCGGGTGGTCGGTTGGGCGTCGGCGTCGGACGCGCTGGCCGAACTCGTGGTCACCCTCGGCTCCGGCCTGCACCCGGTCACGGCGGACGGGCCCGGTCCGACGACGGTCGCGGCGCAGCCGCTGGCCTGCGTCATGTACGCGGTCGACCAGCTGGGCGACCTGCGGGGCAAGCGGGCCGCCGTGCTCGGCCTCGGGGCGATCGGCCTGCTGTTCGCGTGGGAGCTGCGGCAGCGGGGCGCCGCCACGGTCGTCGGCGTCGACCCGGTCGACCGCACCGCCCACGCCGCCGCGTTCGGCCTCGACGAGGTGCTGGTGACCGGCAGCCGCCCGTGGTCGGAGTCGCTCGGCCCGGCCGACCGGCCGGACGTGATCGTCGAGGCCGTGGGGCACCAGACCGCCACCGTGGGCGACGCCGTGCGCGCCGTGGCCGACGGCGGCACCGTCTACTGCTTCGGCATCCCGGTGCGCGACGCCTACCCGATCGACGTGTACGCGGTGGTCCGGCGGAACCTGCGGATCATCGGCGGCCTCACCAAGGAGCGGCGTGCGGTGCTGGGCCGGGCGCTGGCGCACCTGGAGCGGTTCCCGCACGTGGCCGAACAGCTCGTCACGAACGTGCGTCCCGCCACGGACGCGGCTGCCGCCTACGCGGCGGCCTGCAGGCCGACGGCAGGCCGCCTGAAAACGGTGCTCGCGCTGTAGCCGATGGCCCCGGGCGCGACTTCATAGACCCAGCCCGGGCTTCACACGAGGCCGGCCCTGTGTGAAGCCGGCCTACCAGTCGTGCACGGTGCCGTCGCGGAGGCGGTTCACCGGGAGGTAGGAGGGCCGGTACTCGAACGTCGCCGCGGCCTCCTTGTCGACGGTGACGCCGATGCCGGGGGTCTCGCCGGGGTGCAGGTAGCCGTCGTCGAACGTGTAGGAGCGGCGGAACACCTCGTAGGTCTCGGTCGTGTGCGGCGCGAACTCCTGGATGCCGAAGTTGTGGATCGCGAGGTCGAGGTGCAGGCCCGCGGCCATTCCGACGGGGGAGATGTCGGTGGGTCCGTGGATCCCGGACCTCACCTGGTACAGGGCCGCGTAGTCGAAGAGCTTGCGCATCGCGGTGATCCCGCCGGTGTGGGTCACGGCCGAGCGGACGTAGTCGATGAGCTGCTCTCGGATGAGCGTCTGGTAGTCGAAGACCGAGTTGAACACCTCGCCGATCGCCAGGGGGGTGGTGGTGTGCTCGCGCACCAGGCGCAGACCTTCCTGGTTCTCGGCGGGCGTGCAGTCCTCCATCCAGAACAGGTCGTACGGCTCGAGCGCCTTGCCGAGCTTCGCCGCCTGGATCGGGGTGAGCCGGTGGTGCACGTCGTGCAGCAGCGGCAGCTCGGGGCCGAACTCGTTCCGGACCGCCTCGAACACCGTCGGCAGGTGGCGGAGGTACGCGCGGGTGTCCCAGACCTCCTCGGTGGGCAGCCCGGTGCGGTCGAGGGGGTTCCCGATGCCGTAGATCGTGTCCAGGCCGGGCACGCCGGACTGCACGCGGATGGAGCGGAAGCCCTCTTCCCGGCGGGCGCGGACCGAGTCCAGCACCTCCGGCAGGTCCCGTCCGCTCGCGTGCCCGTAGGCCATGATCCCGGTGCGGCTCGCCCCGCCGAGCAGCTGGTAGAGCGGCATGCCCGCGGCCTTGGCCTTGATGTCCCACAGCGCCACGTCGACGGCGGCGATCGCGGCCATCGTCACCGGCCCCCGCCGCCAGTAGGCGCCGCGGTAGAGGTACTGCCAGGTGTCCTCGATCCGGTGCGCGTCGCGGCCGACGAGCAGCGGGACGACGTGGTCGCGCAGGTAGCTCGCCACCGCCAGCTCGCGGCCGTTGAGCGTGGCGTCGCCGTAGCCGACGAGGCCGTCGTCGGTGGTGATCTCGAGGGTGACGAAGTTGCGTCCCGGGCAGGTGACGATGACGTCCGCGCCGGCGATCCGCATGGAGGTCCTTCCTTATCCCTTGGTGGCCTATCCCTTGGTGGCACCGGCGGTGAGCCCGGCGATGAGGTAGCGCTGCCCGAAGACGGCGGCGAGCACGACGGGGACGCTCATCAGCGTGGACGCGGCCATCAGGCCGCCCCAGTCGATGCTCGCGTAGGAGATGAAGTTGAACAGGGCGACCGGGAGCGTCTTCGTGTTCTCGTCGGAGAGGATCAGCGCGAAGATGAAGTTGTTCCAGCTGAACACGGTGGCGAGCACGCACGCGGTGGCCGTGCCCGCGGTGGCGAGCGGCAGCGAGATCCGCAGGAACGCGCCGAACGCCGAGAGCCCGTCGACGCGGCCGGCCTCCTCCAGCTCCACCGGCAGGCCCTCGAAGAAGCCGATCATGATCCAGGTGATCAGCGGCACCGAGACGAACATGTGCGAGAGCACCAGCACCGTGTAGCCGCCCACCAGCTCCAGCCGGGCGAACACGTAGTACCAGGGCACCAGGAGCGAGATCGCCGGGATGATGCGGGCGATCAGGACCCAGCTGCCCGCCCGGCGCATCCCGAAGCGCCCGATCGCCCACGCCGCGGGCACCGCGATCAGCGCGGACAGCGCCGTCGACACGACGGCCACGATGATCGAGTTCACCATCGCGGGGAGGAACACACCCTCGTCGAAGACGGTGCGGAAGTTGTCGAGCGTGGGGGTGAAGACCACGGCGTCGGCGGTGTTGCTGATCTGCACGTTCGTCTTGAACGCCGCGAGCACCATCCAGACCAGCGGCAGCGCGAACACGAGGCTGACCAGCACGACCGCGGTGAGCCGCAGGCGTTCGAGGCGGCGCTTGCGCGGGTCGGGGCCGCGCGACGGGGCGGCCGCTCCCGTGGGCCGAGAAAGGGTGGCGGTCATGATCCGGCCTTCTCCGATCGGAGCCTGAGGACGACGACGATCCCGATGATCAGCACGGTGAACAGGACGAGCACGGCCGCGGCGAGCCCGTACTCCGAGTAGTCGAACGTGATGCCGTAGGCGTAGACGTTGAGGGTCTCGGCCTCGTAGCTGGAGCCGCCGCCCGCGCCCTTCGTGGCGTAGATGAGGTCGAACGTCTTGAGCGCGTCCACGCTGCGCAGCACGAGCGCGGTGACGATCGTGGTGCCGAGCATCGGCAGCGTGACGAGGCGGAACCGCTGCCACGCGGAGGCGCCGTCCACGAGCGCCGCCTCCTCCGGCTCCTCGGGTAGCGTGGTGAGCCCGGCGAGCAGCAGGAGCGTCATCATCGGCGTCCACTGCCACACGTCGATCAGGATCAGCGTGGGCAGCGACTGCGCCACCGACCCGAGGAACGGCTGCGGCGGGATGCCGACCAGGCCGAGGATCGCGTTGGCGATCCCGACGGTCGGGTCGAGGATGAGCATCCACACCACGCCGACGGCCACGGGCGTGGCGAGCAGCGGCACCATGAGGATCGTGCGCATCCAGCGCATGCCGCGGAACGGGCGGCGCAGGAGCATCGCCAGCGCCATCCCGAGCACCAGTTCGAGGACCACCGCGGCCACGGTGAAGACGAACGTCCGCCCGACAGCGGGCCAGAACCGGCGGGTGTCGCCCAGCGCGTCGGTGTAGTTCGTCAGGCCGAGGAACCTCGTATCGGCGTTGACCGCCCCGAACGCGTCGGTCAGGCTGAGCCACGCCGTGTACGCCAGCGGGAACACGACCATCAGCCCGATGAACACCACGGCCGGGGCGATCATCGTCCACTTGAGACGGCGGTTCTCCTGCTCCAACGTTCGAGCCATCAGAACCTCCCCCTCAGATCTGGCGCTGCCGGGCGTCGCGGACGAGGAAGTCGTCGAACTCGTCGGAGGTGTCGCGCGCCTCCGCCACGAAGTCCTCACCGAGGATTGCGGCCACCATCGGGCGGCCGACGATGTCGCGGGCGCGCCCGACCTGCACCACGTCCGGCCGGTCGCGCGGCACCCCGGTGGCGGTGCCGGCCGCCATCGACGCGGCGAGGTCCGGCGGGAAGCCCGCCCCCGCGTCCGGGTTCTGCCACGCGGACGTCCGCGCACCGGGGATTCCGTCGCGTTGCATCGCGAGCACGGTGGCCGGGCTCGACGCCCAGCGCAGGAACTGCCACGCGGCGTCGCGCCGCGGCGAGAACGCGTTGACCGCGAGGCCCCAGGACGCGATGTTGTACGGCCGGGAGCCGGCAGGCCCGGCCGGGAACGGGGCGAACCCGGTCCGGTCGCCGACCAGCGAGGTCTTCGGGTCGACGAAGTTGGTGTACACCGAGTCGGCGTCGATCACGAACGCGACCTTGCCCTGGGCGAAGATCGGCGTGATCTGCTCGAGGCTCATGTTGGTGACGCCGAGCGGCCCGGCCTCGCGCAGCAGCCGCCCGTAGTACTCGTAGGCGGCCAGCGCCTCAGGTGTGGCGATCCCGGAGCGGCCGTCGACGATGAAGTCGCCGCCGAAGGAGTACAGGTAGCTGGAGAACTGGCTCACCGCGAAGTTGCGCTGGCCGCGCCCGGCGAACCCGATCATGTCGCTGGCCGGGTCGTGCAGCCGCTCCGCCGTGGAGAACAGCTCCTCGAGCGTGGTGGGCGGGCCGTCGGGCACCAGGTCGCGCCGGTAGTAGAGCGCGGACCGCTCGGTGACGATCGGCACCCCGAACACCCGGCCCTCCGTGGTGACCCGCTCGCGCGCGCCCTCCTGCACGTCGGCCCAGTCGTACTCCGCGTCGCCGACGACGAGGTCGGTGAGATCGGCGAGCCAGCCGTTGCGGGCGAAGAGCAACTGCTCCTGCAGCGGCCGGTACATCATCACGTCGATGTCCGGGGCACTCGCGTTGAGCTTGACGTTGTAGGTGGACGAGACCTGGTCGGCCGTCATCGTGGAGATGACCACCCGCCGGTGCGCGAGGTCCTCGAACTCGCCGACCCGCTTGCGGATCGCGTTCCCCCACACGTGGTTGGCCAGCACCAGCCGCAGGTCGCCGTCCGGTCCGTCCCCGGAACGCGCGCAGCCGGCGAGCCCGGCGAGCGCTCCGACGCCCGCGGTCCGCAGGACGTCCCGTCGTCGAAGCACGCCGCCCCCTCGCCGCATCTTGTCTGATGTCCGGTTCGGGACCCTACGTCAGGTGTCGATCAGCCGCTCCAGCGATACCGGCGCTCGGGCCGGCCGGTGCCGCCGTAGCGCAGTCGCACGGTCGCGGCACCGGTGGCCACGAAGTGTTCGGGGTACCGGCGCGCGCTCACCCGGATCGTCAACCGGGGCGCCGTTCCGCGTGGAACGCTCCACGAACCCGGTCCGCTGTCGGCCGTGAATCGTCAGGCCGTCCCGGTGCGTCCCGCGGAACGCCGCTGTCAGGCGGCGGCGGTGATTCGGCGGGGTAGTAGCACGTCGAGGATGGGTTCTGGATCCAGGCGGTTGCCGTCCCAGTCCGGGGTGGGGGCGGCGATTTGGGCGGGGCTGGCGAGGCGGCGGGTGCGCCCGAAGTACATTCGGTTACCTCGCCGGTCATCGAGGAGTGCCTGTACCCGGGCGTCGCAGGCCAGCCGTTCGGCGGTGGTGGCGGGGATCTCGGGGCCGTCTTCGATGCGGGCGGTGCCGGTGGGGACCTCGACGTGCA